>NZ_JBITUQ010000030.1:0-64643 GCF_044542515.1 Rhodococcus sp. NPDC078407
AGCCGCGTTCGACAAGATGCACGACGGCACCGTGCTGCGTTCGGTGGTGATCCTGTGAGCGGGCAGTTTCGCATCGAGAACGTCGTCACCTCCGGCACCTTCGCACTCGACGGCGGCGAATGGGATGTGGACAACAACATCTGGCTGATCGGTGACGACGACGAGGTCGTCATCGTCGACGCCGCACACACCGCCGCCCCGATCATCGACGCCGTCGCCGGCCGGAACGTGAAGGCGATCATCTGCACCCACGGCCACAACGATCACGTCACCGTTGCGCCGCAGCTCTCGGCCGAGTTGGATGCGCCGATTCTGCTGCATCCCGCCGACGACGTGCTGTGGGAACAGACACACCCCGGGGTCGGGCATGCGCTGCTCGAGGACGGTCAGCGGATCACCGTCGCCGGAGCCGACATCGAGGCCCTACACACTCCCGGGCATTCACCCGGCTCGACGTGTCTCTATCTACCCGAAGCAGGGCAGCTGTTCTCCGGCGACACGTTGTTCTCCGGCGGACCGGGAGCAACGGGACGGTCGTACTCGGACTTCCCGACCATCATCGGGTCGATCCGCGACCGCTTGTTCGCCCTGCCCGCCGACACCCGCGTCAACACCGGCCACGGCGACGGCACCCGCATCGGCGACGAAGCACCCCACCTCGAAGAATGGATCGCCCGCGGGAACTGACATTCGCGACACTGCGGTCGCTCGCTTGCCGCGCTCGGGGTGGGCGGAGTGAGACAGTGGTGGGGACGCCGACGCGCTCGCCTCGGCGTCCCCACGAACTCGAAGAGGACACCACGTGAGCCGCGCCGCACGGAGAACCCGCCTGACCATCGCTGCCACGTCGGCTGCGATCGGAGCATTCGTGCTGGTGGGGTGCAGCTCCACCGTCACCGGAACCGCCGAGCCCACTGCCGGTGGCACCACCTCCACGCAGTCCGGCACGGACCTGAACGCGCTGCTGATCGAGCCGTCGAGCTTTCCGGCACAGTACGACGCCCTTGTGCTGCCCCAGCAGGCAATCTCGCAGGCCGCGCCCGATCTCAGCGGAATACCTGCCGGCGCCGAAGTCAGTCCGGCAGGGTGCAAGCCCGCCGACCAGGATTTCGGCCCGACAGGTACAGCCATGATCGTCGGCACGGACAACGACAGCCGGTCCACCATCTCGATCGAGTTGACCGCAGTGGACCAGCCACTGTCGGCGCGCAAGGAGCAACTCGAACAGTGCGGTGAGGTGACCGCAACCAAATCGGGTGCAACCTCGACGGTGACCTCCACTCTGACACCGGCACCACCCATCGACGCGGACGACACCTTGGCCGTCCGGCAGACCGTTGCGTCGGGTACGGGCGGCGACACCGTCACCCAGTCGATGCTGACGTTGATGGCACAGATCGACGATGTGCGAGTGTCGGCGACGTTCATGTCGTTCGATTCCGCGACGCCCGACGCGATGACGCTCGACGAGCTCTTCACCGCGGCCGTCCTGAAGGTCAAGCAGGCTTGACACCCGCTTAGCAGAGGTGGCCGACACGTACCCGCTGACGGCGGTGTGGGCAGCAGGGTTCTTCCACAGGACGCCCGTCCTCCACAGGGCAGTACGGAAGCCCAGTTCGCGGTCTGGTCGGCGCTGAACGTGCCGCGAGAATTTCGGGTCATGCACACACCGATGAATTCTCAAGACAACTTCGACTCTCGTCCCCGCGTGCGACTGGGCGACGCAAGCGAGCTGATGGCAGCGGTACCGGCCATGCTCGGGTTCCATCCGCACCGCTCCATCGTGCTCATCGGGGTGAGAGACGGCGGCGCGAGCGTAGGCCCCACGATGCGTCACGACCTGGTGCTGGCCGGTGAGCACACCGATCGCCGAGCCGGTAGCGGCACCAGGGCGACCCCGGAGATGCTCGACGTGATCGGCTATTTGGCCGGCTATTGCGCGTCGGCGAACATCCCCGCCGTCATGGCGGTGTTCGTCGACGACCGGCTCGACCGAGCCGTCAGAGGTGCCCTTCTGCTCGATGTCGAGGCATTGGTGGGGGAGCTGGTCGCTGCCCTCGCGTCGTTCGGGATCGAGCTCTGCGCAGCCCTCGCAGCCGCGGAGATCGCCGACTCCGCCGCATGGTGGTCGGTCTGTGGGCCACAGCGGCACGGCCGCATGTCCGATCCGTCGTCGTCACCGCTGACCGTAGCCCGGGTGCTCGACGGTTACTCGGTACGACAGTCGAGGTGCGAGCTGGCCGAGACCATCGCGCGGGCCCCCGAGCACACAGTCCGGGCCGTTGCCGCCGAGATATCTCGCCTCGGACGTGACCGGGGACATTCCCACACCGACGATCTGACAGCCGTCCTGTCGTACGTTGCACGCGCTCCGTACGACACAGTGCTGGACCCGGTCGACCTCGCGCGGATTGCAGTCGCGATCCGATCGGTGCAGGTTCGCGACGCCTTGCTCGCGCTGACTCTCGGCGACGACGCGGGGTATGTCGAGGAGTTCTGGGCGATGGTCTGCCGCGTTCTGCCCAGACGCGACAGGGCCGTCGCCGCAACGCTTCTGGCGTTCAGCGCCTACACGCGAGGCGACGGACCGATGGCGCGCATCGCGATCGATGCGGCCCTCGAGGCGGACGAGAAGTACAGCCTGGCGCGTTTGCTGGACAGATCGCTCAGTGCCGGGGCCGGTCCCGAACTGCTTCGCGAGGTGGCCGAAAGCGGCTTCGCCTGTGCACGCGATTGCGGCGTCCGGCTGCCCGGCGATCCGTTCGGTCGACGCTGACGGGCTCGTGCCTCAACGCGCGGAGTGCGACCGATCGCCGAGCTGCTGCAGGAAGGCCCATGCGTCGGCCACGATGCGATCGAGGTCGGTCAGCTCCGGCGTCCACTCCAACTCCTCGACTGCACGCGCACTCGAGGCGATCAGGACGGCAGGATCACCGACACGACGGGGCGCATGTTCGACGGCGATGGGCAGGCCGGTGACACGCTCGCAGGACGAGATGACCTCGTGCACGGAAAACCCTGTGCCACTGCCGAGGTTGTAGATGGTGTGCTCGCCCGGCTGCGCCGCGCCGACGGCAAGAATATGGGCTTCGGCGAGGTCCGCTACGTGGATGTAGTCCCGTACCGCAGTGCCGTCGGCGGTGGGCCAGTCGGTGCCGAACACCGAGATCTTCTCGCGCTGCCCGAGCGCAACCTGCAGTACGAGCGGAATCAGATGGGTCTCGACAACGCGATTCTCGCCGAAGCCGTTGTAGGCACCGGCGACGTTGAAGTACCGGAGGCTGGTGGCGGCCAGACCGTACGCCGCGGCATAGGACGTGATCGCATGATCGATCGCAAGTTTGGTGGCACCGTACGGATTGGTCGGCCGGGTCGGAGCATCCTCGGTGATGGGCGTCTTCTCGGGTTCGCCATACGTGGCCGCAGTCGAGGAGAACACCAGTTTCGGAGTCCCCGAGGCCCGAATGGCGTCGAGCAGGGCCAGCGAGGTGACGACGTTGCCGCTCCAGTACTTGTCGGGAGCGACCACCGACTCACCCACCAGCGACTGCGCGGCGAAATGGAGCACGGCGTCGAACGCGCCGCCGTTCAGCACGTCCGCAGCCACGTCTTTGACGTCCCCCTCGACAAAGGTGGCGTCAGCGGGCACAGCGTCCCGGTTTCCGGTGGACAGGTTGTCCACGACGACCACGTCGTGCCCGCGCTCGACGAGTACGGCCGCGCACACGCTGCCGACGTAGCCGGCCCCACCGGTAACCAGAAGCTTCATTGCCCGTTCTCCCTCACTTGCATCCGACACAGTCGCCAGTGAGGTCAGACCCTCTTGACCTGAACGGCGTGCGCCATTTCCTCGGATATGTCGACACCGTTGTGCCCCGGCACCGTGATCGTGACCGACCCGGGCTTGGCTTCGACTGTAACGCGGGCATCGGGAACCACGCCTGCTTCGCGAAGCTGAGCGATGACCTCGGGGTCGGACTGAACGTGCTCTGCGAGGCGGCGCACCACCACTGCTGTCGGCTGCCCCACCGGAACATCGGTGAGGCGAATGAGCGCCTCGGGTGTCGGATTCGACTGACCGAGACCCAGTTCCGCCAACCCGGGGATCGGGTTGCCGTACGGCGAGGTCGTCGGATTGTTCAGCACGGCGACCAGACGACGCTCGACCTCCTCGCTCATCACATGCTCCCAGCGGCATGCCTCGGCGTGCACGTCCTCCCACCGCAGACCGATGATGTCCACCAGCAGACGCTCGGCCAACCGGTGCTTGCGCATCACGGCAACGGCGAGACTGCGACCCTTCTCGGTCAGCTCGAGGTGGCGGTCTCCCGCGACCGACAGCAGCCCGTCGCGCTCCATCCGGGCGACGGTTTGGCTGACGGTGGGACCACTCTGTTCCAGTCGTTCGGCAATTCGCGCGCGGAGCGGAATCACACCCTCTTCTTCCAAATCGTAGATCGTCCGGAGGTACATCTCCGTGGTGTCGACCAGATCCTTCACACTCAACCCCTTCGTCGGGCTCGATCCTACCGTCAGCGCCCCGAAATCGGCGCTGCACCCAGCTGTTGCGGGCGCGGCGCACCACAACGGTGAACAACGATTCCCATGGCTGGTCACAAGGGGACATGGGACACAACACCGGAACCCGACAACACCTTCCCGCCCGACAACGTAGTTTTGTCCGTATGTCTGACAAGGCGACACGCGCCGCCGAGTACATCCCGAACCGCCCCGAGGACATTGTCGTGTGGAGCGAGGACTACCTCGGCTACCGGTGGAGCGACGACCACCCGATGAACCCCACCCGGCTGGACCTGACCATGGCGCTGGCCACCGACATCGGGGTGTTGGAGGGCGTCGAACTCGTCGAGCCCGCCGCGGCTCCGGATTCGGAGCTCCTTCGATTCCATACCAGCGCCTACATCGACGCCGTCAAACAGGCACCGACGCAGGGCCCGGCACTGCGTGACCCGGACGACGTCGTTCACGGACTCGGCTCCGACGACAACCCCGTGTTCCCTCAGATGCACGAGGCGAGTGCCATGCTCGCCGGTGGTTCGCTGGCCGCAGCCCGAGAAATCGCCTCGGGCCGGGCCCGGCGCGCGGTCAGCATCGGCGGCGGCATGCACCATGCCATGGCCGACTGGGCCTCGGGCTTCTGCGTGTACAACGACGCCGCGATCGCCATCTCGTGGCTGCTGGACAACGGATTCGATCGAATCGCGTACATCGATGTCGACGCCCACCACGGAGACGGCGTCCAGGCGGCCTTCCTCGGCGACCCCCGAGTGCTCACCGTCTCGCTGCACCAACACCCGGCGACGCTGTGGCCGAACACCGGATGGTCCACCGAAGTGGGAACCGAACGCGGCGAGGGCACGTCGATCAACGTTCCGTTGCTACCCGGTACTGCGGACCGGTTGTGGCTACGCGCGTTCCATGCGGTCGTCCCGGGTGCAATCGCGGCGTTCCGGCCACAGATCATCGTCAGTCAATGCGGTGTCGACAGCCATCGCGAGGATCCCCTCGCGGATCTTGCGCTGACGGTCGACGGTCAGAATGCCGCGTTCCTGGCCATGCGCGACCTCGCGGACGCCCACTGCGAGGGTCGATGGTTGGCCGTCGGCGGCGGAGGATACGGCCTGGTACGTGTCGTCCCGCGGGCCTGGACGTACCTCATCGCCGCTGCGCTCGGCCGAAACATCGATCCGGCATCCGCGCTGCCCGACACCTGGCGTGAGCGCGTGCGGACGATGGCACCGAGCGTCGATCTTCCGCAGACCATGGGCGACGGGGGAGACGTCGACTATCCCGCCTGGGACGGACCCGGTGGATCTCTTGCCGGAACCGACGGAACCGACCGAGCGCTCGAACGCGTCGACTCGGCGATCATAGCCACCCGCCGGGCAGTGTTTCCGCTGCTCGGCCTCGATCCGGAGGACCCTCGTGACTGATTCGACCGGTACCTCGTCGCCGGACCCCTCGGCCGATGAACCCGCCGCCGAGCCCAGTGCACAGGACCTCGCACGAGAGCGCGCGGAAACGTCGTTCCCTCGTCATTGGGTTGCCGACGTACTCACCTCCGACGGTGGCGTCGTACACCTTCGTCCCATAGTGCCGTCGGACTCCGACCGCATCGTGGCCTTCCACGGGCGACTGTCCGAACGGACGAGATATCTCCGGTACTTCGGTCCGTATCCCACGATGCCGCAGCGCGACGTGCTCAACTTCACCACCGTCGATCACCACGACCGCGTCGCGTTCGTCGCCGTGCTCGGTGACGACATCATCGCCGTCGGCCGATACGAACGGCTGCCCGAGGGCGACGGCAACTCCGCCGAAGTGGCCTTCGTCGTGGCCGACAACCACCAGGGCCGTGGACTCGGTCCGATCCTTCTGGAACATCTCGCGGGGGCCGCCGCCGAGAACGGGGTGAACATGTTCGTCGCCGAGGTGCTCGCCGAGAACCGGAACATGGTCACCGTCTTCCGGGAAGCGGGTTACCAGGTCAGCAGATCCTTCGAGGGTGGAGTACTCCGGCTCGAATTTGCCATCGACCCCAGCGAAGCGCTGCTGTCCGTGCGCAATTCGCGTGAGCGGGCCGCCGAAGCTCGCAGTGTGCGCAACGTTCTCAGCCCCCGGTCGGTGGCCGTGATCGGGGCGTCGACGGACAGCTCGAAGGTGGGCAACGCCGTGCTCGCCAATTTGCTGGCGGGCGACTTCACCGGCCCGGTCTATCCCGTCAATGCCGACCATCGATCGGTCCGCGGTGTTCGTGCCTACGCCACGGTGCACGACATCCCCGACCCGGTCGATCTCGCGATCGCAGCGGTTCCGGCCGACGCCATCGACGCGGTACTCGACGATTGCCTCGACAAGGGCGTCAAAGCGTTGCTGGTGGTGTCGGGTGGATTCGGCGAGACCGGTCCCGCCGGGCAGGAGAGCGAGCGCAGGCTGGTGTTGGCGGCGAGGGCGCACGGGATGCGACTGATCGGGCCCAACGCGTTGGGCGTGGCGAACACCGATCCGGAGTTCGGGTTGAACGCCACACTGGCTCCGCACCTGCCGACGCCGGGCAATGTCGGCTTCTTCTGCCAATCCGGAGCTCTCGGAATCGCGATTCTGGACGAGGCCGCGAACCGCAGGCTCGGACTGTCGACGTTCGTCTCGGCCGGCAACCGAGCAGACGTGTCCGGCAACGATCTGCTGCAGTACTGGGACTCGGATCCGGCAACCGAGGTGATCCTGCTGTACCTCGAAAGCTTCGGTAACCCCCGGAAGTTCACCCGAATCGCCCGCCGGGTAGCGCGCAGCAAACCCATCATCGCGGTCAAGAGCGGTCGTGGGGCCGTCCCGCCCGCCCACGCGATCGGTGCCGACATCGACGACACGATCGTGCGCGCTCTGTTCGCACAGGCCGGCGTCATCCAGGTCGACACCATCTCGGAACTGTTCGACTGCGCAGTCCTGTTCGGCAATCAACCTCTCCCGGTCGGTCCCAGGGTCGCGGTCGTCGGGAACTCGACTGCGCTCGGGGTGTTGGCGGTCGATGCTGCCCGGGCCAAGGGATTGCACGCGAGCACCCCGATCGACGTCGGCCCGCAAGCGGGGCCCGAGAATTTCGCCGAGGCCGTCTCGTCGGCACTGGCCGCGTCCGACATCGACGCCGTCATCGTGGTGTTCGTACCGCCGGTGGCCGTCGAGGTCGAACCGTTCGCGGCGGCCTTGGGCAACGCCGTTCGTGGCTCCGACAAGCCGGTGCTCACGACGTTTCTCGCCACCGAAGGAATTCCCGACGTGCTGGCCGTGCGCGGACCGAGCGGCCATCCGATTCGTGGTTCGGTGCCCTCGTACTCCAGTCCGGAGCGGGCCGTCGCGGCGTTGGCCGCCGCGTGGCGATATTCGTCCTGGCGCTCGCGACCGGTGTCGAATACTGTGCGGCCCAAGAGCATCGACTCCGAGGGTGCAAAGGCCCTGGTGCAGCGGTGGCGTGCGGACAGCAACCTGGGCCGATGGCTGTCGGACTTCGAGACCGCAGAACTTCTGGCGTGTTACGGCCTCGAGGTCGTGGCGTTCCGTGTCGTGACCGACGAGGACGAGGCGGTCGCCGCAGCCGAAGAACTGGGCTATCCGGTGGCGGTCAAGGCGACGGGGGAGCGGTGGCGGCATCGACCCGATCTCGGCGGAGTTCGCCTCGACATCGCCGACGCCTCTGCGGTGCGGGTGGCATACCGCAACTTGGCGGCCGATTCGGGCGAGCCGCTGCTGCACGTGCAGCGCATGGCGGTCAAGGGAATCGGCTGCGTCGTCCGAGTCCAGGACGACCCGTCGTTCGGGTCGCTCATCTCGTTCGGTCTCGCTGGAGTGATCTCGGATCTGTTGGGCGACCGCGCGTTCCGGGTACTGCCCCTCACCGAGGACGAAGCGGCCCAATTGATCGACGCGCCCAAGGCAGCGCCGTTACTGTCCGGCTATCGCAACGCGGTGCCCGTCAACAAGAACGCCTTGATCGACCTGGTTCAGCGGATATCCGCACTCGCAGAGGACATTCCGGATATCCGAGAGATCTCGTGCGAGCCGGTCCTGGCGTCCGCCGACGGTGCGCAGATCACCGACGCGCGCGTCCGGATAGGGCCCGAGCCGACCAAGGCCGATCTCGGGCCTCGTCGGCTGCGGTGAGCGAACCGCAATACGGAAGCCGAGCCGACGTCCCCCGGGGAGGACGTCGGCTCGGCTACCGAGCTGAGTGGCTCAGACGGGAACTGCTGACCGCCGCGCCACAGGGCGGGCTCAGCTGGCGTACGAGCGAAGCTTCTCTGCGCGGTCACCCTGACGAAGCTTGACCATCACCTCGCGCTCGATCTGCCGAACACGCTCACGAGAGAGACCGAAGAGCTTGCCGATCTGATCGAGGGTACGGGGCTGCCCGTCGTCCAGGCCGTAGCGGAGACGGATGACCTGCTGCTCCCGCTCGTCGAGAGTGCCGAGAACGACACGGACGTCGCTGTGCAGCAGTCCGGCGATGACGGCGTTCTCGGCGGACGTCGCCTCGGAATCCTCGATGAAGTCGCCGAGAGGTGCTTCCTCGTCGCTGCCGACCGGCATGTCCAAGCTGACCGGGTCGCGGCTGTGGTCGAGCAGATCCGCAATCTTCTCCACCGCGATACCCGACTCGCTCGACAGCTCCTCGTCCGTTGCCTCGCGACCGAGTTGCTGGTGGAGCTCACGCTTGATCCGGGCCAGCTTGTTGACCTGTTCGACCAGGTGGACGGGTAGCCGGATCGTGCGGCTCTGATCTGCCATCCCGCGGGTGATGGCCTGACGAATCCACCACGTCGCGTAGGTCGAGAACTTGAAGCCCTTGGCGTAGTCGAACTTCTCCATCGCGCGAATGAGCCCGAGGTTGCCCTCCTGGATCAAGTCGAGCAGGGGCATACCGCGGCCGGTGTAGCGCTTGGCGAGAGATACGACCAAGCGGAGGTTCGCCTCGAGCAGGTGGCTGCGCGCTGCACTACCGTCACGCACGATGATGGCGAGATTGCGCTTCTTGACCGCACTGAGCCGCTTGGTGTTCTCGAGAACCTGCTTCGCGTAGAGACCGGCCTCGATCCTCTTGGCCAAGTCGACCTCTTCGGCAGCCGTCAGCAACGCGGTGCGGCCGATTCCGTTGAGGTACACGCGAACGAGATCGGCTGCTGGGCTCTGGGCGTCCAGATCGGCATCGGTGGGCCGTGGACGAATCGTCGTGCTGGGGCTGGTCATGACTTGCCTCCTGGTCGGTGGTGTCTCACAGTGTTCAACGCTCGGGACACTCCGATAAGTTCCCACGCCGATCCTGTAGATACCCGTGTGACCAGGGATTACGTCATGTTCGTCCTGAGAAGTTGCTGAGAAGTGACGCGGCCGGGAACGGTCGCTCCCGCGGGGCGTCGTCGGGGACTCATCGGACCGGCAGAACCAAGCCGTGACGGACGAGACCCTGCATCATCGTCACCGCATGCGCTGCCAGTTCCTCGGCATCCTCATCGTGCGCAGCAGCGAGCAACTCCACCAATTCACCGACCGGTAGTCCATCGGGTCGCAGCCCGGCCAGCAGAGCCGCACCGAGTTCGTCGACGTCGTGCTGCCACTGCGGACCGTTCCCGCGATGGACCCGCACCGCCACCGGTGCCCACCCCTCCGCACCGGGAAGGTAGACGCGTTCGAGAGCGGTGTTCGGGTCGAGGGTGAGCACCGAGTCGAGGATGTCGTGCTCCCGCAGCCAGTCCAGCCGCGCGAAGTACTCGATCGACTCGTTGCCCAGCGGGTCGGAGAAGCCGTGGGTGAGCTCCTCGGCGAGCAGATCGGTGGGGGTGTCGGTCCTGCGGAGGTAGACGAAGCCGAAACCGATGCCCTCCACCTCGGCGGCGGCGAAATGATCGAGCCAGGATTGCGCCACCGCGGCCGCGTCGGGATCGCGGGGATCGAGTCCGCCGTCGCGCATCCACGTGCCCACGTACAGCGCTGGGTCGGCGACGTCGCGCTCCACGACCCAGGCATCCACCCCGTGAGCCGGCAGCCACGACGCCACCCGCGTGCGCCAGTCCTCGCCTCGGACGTGGACCCACGACGCCAGAATGGCCGCGGTGCCTCCCGGTGCCAGGTGTTCCGGTGCCTGCGAGACCATCAGTGCGCTCGCGCCGTCGAGATCGAGGCCGGAATCGCGGTAGGTGTGCAGCACTTCCGCGCGGCCGACGACGAACGGTGGATTGGCCACGATGCGATCGAAGCGGCGGCCCGCAACCGGTTCGAACCACGAACCGTGCAGGAGTTCGACGTCGAGACCGTTGAGCGCAATCGTGGCTGCGGCGAGTTCCATCGACCGCGGACTGATGTCGGTTGCAGTCACCCGGGCTGCATAATCGCAGGCATGAACGGCTTGGACGCCGCACCCGGTGCCGACGTCGAGGACGTCGCCGACCGGGGATGTCGGCGTCCCTCGGAGCAACGACAACGAGGCCTGCCCCACGCCCAGGACGTGGTCGGGCGCGGTGTCGGCCACCCGCATGCTGCCGTCCGGATCCGAGACGATCCACCTGGTTCCGTGGCCGGCATCGAGCGGTCGAATGTCGAGCAGCGTCCGCACGACCTCCCCTGATCGGGTGAGAATCCCGGCTTCGACGGCCTCGGACACGGTCAGTGGCGCGAGGGCGTCGGCGACGTTGGACTCGGGGCAGTCGTCGACCAGGAGGAACAGGCGGACCAACACGCCGAGTGCACCGCCGTCGAAGCTGGCGTTGCGAACCGGCACCGGTTCACTACGACCGAGCGCAGCATGGGCGTCCTCGCCGAGCAGCGCCAACACTCCGTCTGCGTCGTAGCGAGCCCTCTCGAAGGCCTCACGAAGATCGGAGCAGGCGAGAACGAGCGGGGAGGCGGAGTTCGGTGCAGTCACGACGCAAGTGTCGCATCGGCGACACCCGGTGTGTCAGTCGTCGCCCGCTTCGATCACTCGGTGGTTGCTCGACTCCAACTGCGGCCTGTCCACCGTGCGGTAGTCGTACCGGCTCATCTCGTCCTTGGTGCGCGGCGGGCGGTCGTTGGCGATCAACACCGCCATCCACGGGAGAGGGATGGACGCTCCGACGATGGCCATGGAAATCCACGGATTCATCCACATTCCGTAGGCGAGGGCTGCCAACACCAACGCCGGGATGCGGAAGGACATGATGAACATGTACTTGCGCACACGCTTCTTGTGTTGCTCTTCGACCGACTGCTGCGCCTCGGTGATCAGTACAGGCCCATCCGGCGAGTCGCTGTACGCGCTGCCGTCGAACCCTGGGGTTCTTTTCATACCTCCACTGTGGCACTACCGGTCACAGAATGCTCACGACTGGCGTGTGGTACCGATTACCCCCTGCTGCGGATCCACGGATTATTCTGTGTAGATGAGCACTCAGACGAAGGAACGTCCCGATATTGCGCCCGACGAGACCACCGAGGACGACCGCCCGAAGTTCTTCCACTACGTGAAGAAGAACAAAATTGCGGAGAGTGCCGTGATGGGCACCCACGTCGTCGCACTGTGCGGTGAGGTGTTTCCTGTCACCAAGTCCGCGAAACCCGGTTCTCCGGTGTGCCCCGATTGCAAGAAGGTCTACGAAGGACTGAAAAAGGGCGAGTGACGACCTACTCGACGGTCGGTGCCGGCCGCTCGGATCGGCGACGGTCTCCGGACAATTTGATCGGTCCCGTTGCCAGTCGTCGGGCGACGGCAGTGATCGGTGTGGATGGTTTCTCGTCGTCGGCCGATTGCGCCGCGAGCCATTCGCGCATCTGGTCCATGCGAGTGGCCCGAGCGGGCCAGAATTCTTGAATCGTGGCATTGAACTCGGCACCGAGAACGACGGCGAAGCCGAGAAAGAACGTGAACAGCAGAAATGCGATCGGCGTCGCGAGCGCACCGTAGGTGTACCCGGTGCTCGTCACCCACGTCAGGTACCGGCGCAGCACTGCACTGGCGAGCATGAAGAACACTCCGGCCAACAGCGCCCCGCCGAGGAGTCGATGCCACGGTAGCGAGGTGTGCAGGGCCAGCTTGTAGAGCGTGGTCAGTCCGATGATGAGCAGCAGTCCGACGGCCGGGTAGTAGAGAAAGTCGATCAGCTCACTGCCGACCTCGATCCACGAATCCGGCAGGATCTGCTGGACGTACACCGGACCTAGAGCCACGAGCGGGAGCACGAATACCGCGATCACCAGGAATCCGACGTAGAGCAGAAGCGCGAAGAACCGCTGCCAGATGGGATTTCGAGCGTCGGCCTGCCCATGTGCCTCCACGATCGAGTCGACGAACGTCGAGATCGCGGACGACCCGGCCCAGAGCGACAGCAGAAAGCCCACCGACACGATTTCGCCGCTGCCTTGAGCGAGCACGTCCCTGACCGTCGGCGCGATGATCTGGTCGACGACACTGCTGCTGAACAGGGTGTTGCTGAACGTGATGATCTTGGACTCGATGATCTGGACGGTGTTGGGTCCGAACCATCCGCCGACGAATCCGAGGCTGCCGAGTACGCCGAGGAGAAGCGGCGGAAGCGAGAGCGTCTGCCAGAACGCCGCAGTGGCGGCCTTGCTGAAGATGGAGTCGTCCCACGCTTTGCTCAGGGTGCGCAGAGTCACTTTCCACACCGCATGTATCGGCCTTCTCGCCGACAACCGTTCCGGTGTCGGAGTAGTGCCTGCAGACTCGCTCATGGTTCCTCCAGCATTCCTGAACAATGGCGACTTCGCCTAACGACCGACGCGCCGTGTCGCGTCCGACTCGCCCCAGCGATGCGGGATCGGTCGGTGCGGAGCGTTAGGCTCCTCGGCGGACACTGCAGGGCTACCGAGAGCGCGAGGAACTACATCGATGCCAGGAACCGGCGGCCAGTGAGCGCTGACATGTTCGATCCCACACCACCTTCCGCAGGGCAAGCTGTCGATCCCGCGAGCGGCGCTGCGCCGCTGCGCGCGTGGCAGCGACGTGCGCTGACCAAGTATCTGGTCGCCTCGCCCAAGGATTTTCTGGCCGTTGCAACGCCCGGTGCAGGCAAGACGACATTCGCGCTGCGCGTGGCTGCGGAGTTGCTCGCCCATCGAACCGTCGATCAGGTCACCGTCGTCGCACCCACCGAGCATCTCAAGCACCAGTGGGCCGAGTCGGCCGCTCGGGTCGGTATCGCGCTGGACTCCCGTTTCTCCAACTCGACCGGCCAGACGTCGAGCGACTATCACGGCGTCGTCGTGACGTACGCACAGATCGCCTCGCACCCGTTCAAGCATCGGGTACGCACCGAAGCTCGCAAGACCCTCGTGATCCTCGACGAGATCCACCACGGCGGGGATGCGAAGAGTTGGGGCGAGGGAATCCGTGAGGCGTTCGGCGATGCCACACGCCGTCTCGCGCTGACCGGTACCCCGTTCCGCAGCGACGACAGTCCCATTCCGTTCGTCAACTACGAACCGGATCAGGACGGCCTGATGCGGTCGAAAGCCGACCACGCGTACGGCTACTCCGACGCCCTCGCCGACGGCGTCGTTCGCCCGGTCGTCTTTCTCGCGTATTCCGGTGAGGCTCGGTGGCGCGACAGTGCGGGTGAGGAGTACACGGCGCGACTCGGCGAGCCGCTCAACGCCGAGCAGACGGCGAGAGCGTGGCGCACTGCACTCGACCCGCAGGGCGACTGGATGCCCGCGGTCCTGTTGGCAGCGAACACGCGACTCGCGCAACTGCGGGCCGGCGGCATGCCCGATGCGGGTGGTCTGGTGATCGCAACCGACCAGACCGTGGCCCGGGCCTATGCGAAGTTGATCGAGGTCATCACCGGGGAGACACCGGCGATCGTGCTGTCGGACGATCCCACCTCCTCGGCTCGCATCGCCGCGTTCGGCAAGAGCGATCAGCGATGGATGGTGGCCGTGCGCATGGTGTCCGAGGGCGTCGACGTTCCGCGTCTCGCCGTCGGCGTCTACGCGACGAGTGCGTCGACCCCGCTGTATTTCGCTCAGGCCATCGGCCGCTTCGTGCGTTCTCGGCGCAAGGGGGAGACGGCGAGCGTCTTCCTGCCGTCGGTACCGGTGCTACTCGATCTCGCCTCGCAGCTCGAGGCGCAACGCGATCACATCCTCGGCAAGCCGCACCGCGAGAAGGACGGCTTCGACGACGAGTTGTTGGCCGACGCCAACAAGCAGAAGGACGAGCTGGGCGAGGAAGAGAAGGCGTACACCTCGTTGGGCGCGGACGCGGAACTCGACCAGGTGATCTACGACGGTTCCTCGTTCGGGACGGCCACGTTCTCGGGTAGCGACGAGGAAGCCGACTACCTCGGCTTGCCCGGGTTGCTGGACGCCACCCAGATGCGCGATCTCTTGCGTCAGCGCCAGCAGGAGCAGATCGACAAGCCCTCGGCGGGACCGGTCGTTCCGGCCCCACCCGTCGTCAACGACAGAGCCACCAGTGCCGGCCAGCTGGCCGGCCTACGGCGCGAACTGAACAGTTTGGTTGCGGTGTACCACCACCGCACCGGAAAGCCGCACGGTGTGATTCACGGCGATCTGCGACGCATCTGCGGCGGGCCACCGACCGCGATGGCGTCGGCCGAGCAATTGGGCGAGCGAATCGCCCAGCTACGCAAGATGTAGGCAGCAGGCGCGCGGGGAGCGCACGAAAAAACGGACGGTCCTCGGACCGTCCGTTTTTTCGTTCGATTCATTCGCCCTCGATCGCGGCGAACCTGTGCCCCCGACGTCCGGGTCGGCTACACCGTGGAGTCCGATTCGGTCATCACCGTTGCGTTCACTTCACGCAAACGGGCTTCGTGCTCATTGGCGTGGTGACCGCAGAAGAGAAGTTCTCCACCGGTCGAGAGCACCACACGTGCGCGAGCCCCTGCACCGCACCGGTCGCACCGGTCCGCTGCTGTCAATTGTGGGCTGGTCAATGTTCCGGGCATGACTCCTCCGTACTGGCTCGCGGGTTGTCCCGTTCGCCTGGGGCCGGTCCGCCGCGTCGGTATGGCGCGGTTCGTTCACTCTGTCAGACGTATGGCGGTCACGCGTTGTTCCCGAGCGCGTTTCTTTGTGTTGTCACTAACACGAAACATGACCCACGAGCTGCATGGCCCTGAAATCTGTTCGCTGACAGCTGATAAGAGGTTCGGCCGGCCACAGCAGTAGGGTCACCGTTGTGGCTTCGACTTCTCCATCGCTTTCCGGCGCATCGAAGCTGGGCATTCCATCGTTGTTCGTGGTCGGCGCGGTGTGCATGTACGTCGGTGCGGCGATCGGTGTGTTTCTGTTCGACACCGTCGATCCGGCCGCGGTGGCGTGGCTACGGGGTTTCGGCGCAGCTCTGGTGTTGTTGGTCTGGCGACGGCCCTGGCGGCGCAAGGCCGGTTCGGCCCGCGCATGGTCCCTGCGGCGAGTGTGTACCGCTGCCGCGTTCGGCGGCGCGACCATCGGTATGAACGCGATGTTCTACGAGGCCATAGCTCGGTTGCCGCTCGGCGCGGCAGTGGCCATCGAATTTCTCGGTCCCATCGCAGTCGCTGCGGCCGGCTCGAGGAAACCAGCCGATGTGTGTGCGCTTCTTCTCGTCGTCGCGGGCGTGGGAGCCATCGCCTCTGCGCAGTTCGAGGGCGGTGAGGTCGGGCTGGTGGGTATTGCGTTCGCGTTGGGCTCGGCGGCACTGTGGGCCGCCTACATCGTCCTGGGTAAATCCGTTGCCGACGCCGGCCAGGGCCTCGACGACATGGCAGCCGGGTTCGGCATCGCATCGGTGATTCTGGCCGTGCCGTTGTTCGGGCCGTTCGCGCTGGCTGACCCCGGTGCGCTGGGGGACTGGCGAATCTGGGTTCTGGGGTTGGGGGTGGGTCTGCTGTCGAGTGTGGTGCCGTACGTTCTGGATCAGTACGTCATGGTGCGGGTCGGTCGGTCGGGCTCGGTTCGCGTTGCTACTGGCGCTGCTTCCGGCGACTGCCACGGTGGTCGGAGCGGTGGTGCTCACTCAGGTTCCCACTGCCCTCGAGGCAGTCGGAATCGTGGCTGTCATCGGGGCAGTGGTGATCGGAGGGCTCCCGTCCCGCAGCGATTCGTCCCGCCGAGATCGCGGCGTTGTCGACATTCCGCCGCCCTGACTGCCGACCCCCGGCAGAATGGCAGGGTGACCAGTACGCAGGACGACCTCGTTCACATCTGCACTGCGGGAGAATGGCTGTCGATGCGTGGGCAGTCCGAATACACGCCGGCCTCGTACGGCGAGGTGGGCTTCGTCCATCTCTCCACTCCCGAGCAGGTGCACCTGCCGGCGAATCGGCTCTTTTCCGGCCGAGAGGACCTCGTTCTGCTCCGTCTGGATCGGGCGCGACTGAGCGCACCGGTTCGGTGGGAACCCGGGGTGCCGTCCGATCCGGAATCCATGCGGTTTCCACACCTGTACGGGCCCCTACCGATCGTCGCCGTGACGGCAGTGCTCGACTATCGGCCCGGACCGGACGGAACATTCGGGGTGCCGAAGGTCTGACCGCATCCACACAACAGACGACATCCACACAACAGAGAGCAACGACATAACAGAGAACAACGACCGCCGATCACGATGATCGGCGGTCGTTGTTCGAGGTGAATCGAGACACTCAGTCCAGGTAGTCGCGCAGAACCTGTGACCGGGACGGGTGCCGCAGCTTCGACATCGTCTTGGACTCGATCTGGCGAATCCGCTCGCGGGTGACCCCGTACACCTGACCGATCTCGTCCAGCGTGCGCGGCTGTCCGTCGGTGAGGCCGAAGCGGAGACGGACCACGCCGGCTTCGCGCTCGGAGAGGGTCTCGAGCACCGATTGGAGCTGGTCCTGCAGCAGCGTGAACGACACTGCATCGACGGCGACGACTGCTTCGGAGTCCTCGATGAAGTCACCGAGCTGGCTGTCGCCCTCGTCACCGATGGTCTGGTCGAGGGAAATGGGCTCACGCGCGTACTGCTGGATCTCCAGCACCTTCTCCGGCGTGATGTCCATTTCCTTGGCCAGCTCTTCGGGAGTCGGCTCACGACCCAGATCCTGTAGCAACTCACGCTGGATTCGGCCGAGCTTGTTGATGACCTCGACCATGTGCACTGGAATGCGGATCGTGCGAGCCTGATCGGCCATGGCCCGGGTGATCGCCTGCCGGATCCACCAGGTGGCGTATGTGGAGAACTTGTAGCCCTTGGTGTAGTCGAACTTCTCGACCGCGCGAATGAGGCCGAGGTTGCCCTCTTGAATGAGGTCCAGGAATGCCATTCCGCGACCGGTGTAGCGCTTGGCCAGCGAGACGACGAGTCGTAGGTTGGCTTCGAGAAGGTGGTTCTTGGCGCGGTTGCCGTCACGGCAGATCCACGTCATGTCGCGACGCTGGGCGACGGGGAGCTTTTCGCCCTTCTCCGCCGACTCGCGCATCTTCTCGACTGCGAACAGGCCTGCTTCGATGCGCTTGGCCAGTTCGACTTCTTCCTCCGCGTTGAGGAGGGCGACCTTGCCGATCTGCTTGAGGTACGCGCGGACGGAGTCCGCCGACGCAGTGAGCTCGGCGTCCTTACGGGCCTGACGTAGCGCCTCGGATTCCTCCTCGTCCCAAACGAAGTCACCCGAAGCCTTGTCCTCGGCGGTCGGTTCGCTGGTGGCGTCCTCTTCGGTGTCGTCGCCGGCGGCGACGACCTCGACGACATCGTTGGCGGCTGCAGCCAGATCGCCTTCGGAAATATCGATGTCCTCGATCCCGGGTGCGCTGTCCTCGGCGTCGTCCCCGGTGGCGGGAGTTGCTGTTGTCTTCTTCGCTGCGGCTTTCTTCGCCGGTGCCTTCTTGGCCGCGGCACGCTTGGCCGGGGCCTTCTTTGCAGGTGCCTTCGCAGCGGGTGCCTTGACAGCAGGTGCAGGGGCCGCAGACTCGGTCTCGGAATCTACGGTCTGACGGATATCGGTGGCTGCCACGTACGCCCTTTCGTGACGAAGTCGTGCGGCGTCACGCCAGAGTTGTTTCCGGCGGAGAGGTCTTCGGATTCGGGCCGGCTGCGTACCGGCACACACCATTGTAACGACCTCTCAGGAGTTTGTTACCTACCCTCGTCCTACGCGGGTGGCGAGGCCGCGTGTCAGTCCGCGGATCCGGCGGATGTGCCGGTTTCCGCAGACGGAACGGCGAGGTCTGCAGCGAGCGCTGCACCCACGATCCCGGCAGTGTTCAGCAGGGTTGCCGGCACCACGGGGGTGCGGTTCGTCAGATGCGGAATCCACTTCTCGCTCTTACGGCTGATTCCGCCACCGGCGATGAACAGATCGGGCCACAGCAACGCCTCGAACGTCTCGAGAACAGTCGAGACCTCCTTGGCCCATTCCTTGTACGACAGCCCCTGATTCTCTTTGACCGAGGACGCCGCCCGGTGCTCGGCTTCCTTGCCGCCGATCTCCATGTGGCCGAATTCGGTGTTGGGTAGCAGAACGCCGTTGTGCAGCACGGCAGAGCCGATCCCGGTGCCGAACGTCAGTAGCACGACGACTCCGTCCTTGCCCTTGCCGCCGCCGTACTTGTCCTCGGCGACACCGGCGGCGTCGGCGTCGTTGAGGACGGTGATGTTCTCGGTTCCGATGGCTTTCGCGAACAGGGCGCGGGCGTCGGTGTCGATCCAGGACTTGTCGATGTTGGCAGCCGACCGCGCCACACCGTTGGTCACCACAGCGGGCAGCGTGACGCCGACGGGGCCGGTCCACTCGAAATGCCGGACGATCTCCGCGACGGTGCGCGCGATGGCGTCGGGAGTGGACGGCTGGGGCGTCTCGATCTTGTAGCGGTCACCGACCAGGTCGCCGGTGTCGAGGTCGACGATGCCACCCTTGATCCCGCTGCCGCCGACGTCGACGCCGAATCCGTGACGTGTCGCCCCGGTGGTGGTGGTGTCCGAACCTGCCTGTGTCATGTGAATTCCGCTCCTGGCCCGATCGAATCCGAGTGCTGCCGTCGCTCCCGAACAATAGTGCCGGTTCGAGGTTCGTGAGACGCCGACCTGACCCGATGGAATCGGTGAGTCGCTGCGGTGGTGCTCGGGCGTCGGTGTGTGTTGCGATGTACGCGTGCCGACATCAGACGGATTGCAGAACGACACCGCCAGTAGCGAAGGGGCGGGCACGGAATCGAACACCCGAGACGTGGACGTGTTGCGTGAGGTTGCAGTTCGAGTCGCAGCCCGTGCCGCCGAGCACGTGAGACTGCGTCGACCGCAGGTGTTCGTCCGCGGTTCCGGTGTGGATGAGGGCGCAGTGCAGTCCAAGAGCACGCCGACCGATCCGGTGACCGTCGTGGACACCGAGGCCGAGCGCGTGCTGCGCGAGATGTTGGGGCAGCTGCGGCCGGCGGATTCGATACTGGGGGAAGAAGAGGGAGCCGAGGACGAGTCCGTCGAGGGTGTGCGGTGGGTGCTGGACCCGATCGACGGCACCGTGAATTTCATGTACGGAATCCCCGCTTACGCGGTGTCGGTGGCCGTTCAGATCGATGGTGTCAGTGTTGCGGGTGCCGTCGTCGATGTCTCGCGTGACCTGGTCTACTCGGCTGCGAAGGGCCGCGGTGCCACGGTTCAGGGTGTGGACGGTACCCGGGAGCAATTGCGCTGCTCGGGTGTGACGGCACTGCCGATGACGTTGTTGGCCACCGGATTCGGCTACGGGTCGGGGCGTCGTGCGGTGCAGGGCGCGATCATCGCCGAATTGCTGCCTCAGGTTCGAGACATCCGCCGAATCGGTTCGGCTGCACTCGATCTGTGCATGGTCGCGTCCGGAGCGGTCGACGCCCACTTCGAGCATGGCCTCAGTCCGTGGGACTGGGCCGCGGGCGGGCTCATCGCGGCCGAAGCGGGAGCGATAGTGCGGTTGCCTGCCGCGAACTCGACGAGTGCGCACGGCTCGGCGACCGTGGCCATGGCCCCGGGGATTTCGGACGCGTTCCTGGCCGCCTTGCGGAGCGCAGGTGCTCTGGATCCGATTCCCGGCTGACGGGCAGGACGACGGTCAGCAGCGGGATTCGCGTGCGGCCGAGAGCAAGTCGGGATCGAGCGGCTGAGGTTCGGCTCCGGGTGCGGTGCTCGCGAGCGTGCGCAGCACTTCCTCCGCGTCGTCGTTGGGCTGAATTTCGCTGAAATACGTACCCAATGCCAGATCGACCGAGTCGTCGACGCGGGCGTCCTCGATCAGCTCGGCACAGGGAGCGATCAGCCACACCGCGCTGGCCGCCGCCAACCCTGCTGCACCGAAACGAATTTGGCCCTGGCACTGCATGTTCTGATCGACGTAGACCGGGTCGTTGCCGACCTGGACGTCCGGTGCGCTCGCGAAACCGTAATCGATCAGTTGTGCGGCCACGAGGGCGGCCTGACCACGCTCACCGTTGGCGTTGAAAACGCGCACCTTCG
Source organism: Rhodococcus sp. NPDC078407 (assembly GCF_044542515.1). NCBI lineage: Bacteria > Bacillati > Actinomycetota > Actinomycetes > Mycobacteriales > Nocardiaceae > Rhodococcus > Rhodococcus sp. NPDC078407. Next base: position 20,963 of record NZ_JBITUQ010000030.1, read on the forward strand.
TCGCCGACAGAGGGGCTGGTTGGACGTCGAGCAAGGTGGTCGGATCGACCTCGCCACCCAGTGGAACGGGCTGCGTGCCGTCGGTTGCGGCCGTGGTGGTCGGAGCGTTGCATTCGGCGGTGGCCGAGGTGGCTTCGGAGGTGGTGAACACCTTGACCCACACGACCACGCCGAGCAGTGCCAGAACGGTGAACACCGCGATGGCCGGAAGTGCACGGCGGCGTCGGAACGGACGACCTCGATCGTCGGCCGAATGGCCTTCGGTGATCAGAGAAACCACGGTTGATCTTCGCCTTTCCGTCGGCTGTCGCCGAGACCGGTCTCGAGGCCGGTTCACACCGACGCGGTGCCTACTGTAGATGCCCGCGGTGTCGAGCGGCGGCACTCTCGAGTCCCTGCTCCTCGGAGGCAGTGCGCACGGCCCGGTTCGGCGCTCGAAACCGGCACTGCGACACCGTCCGAGGGGTGCGGAATGAAGCCGCCCATCTCGGTGTTGATGGGGCGTGCACGCTGGTGGACGATGTGTCGGCGATTCGGTTTCAACTTTGTGACCGGCTTCGGCTATTGTCTGGCGGCCGCGGTGCTTCAAAAATCGGACGCCGGTGCACCATCGATCAGGTGAGCGAGGTCTCGAACGGGTTTCAACCCTCGAGTAATGGGAACTACCCGGTGTAGTTTCGGGCACCGCGCGACGACGAGCGATTCGACCAGACACGTAACACCGGTGGGAGTGAGCAAGCGCCCTCTTCACAGCCGACGGCCACAAGCCGATCACACCGGCAGCTTCCACCACACACACGCACGAAGATGAGGGGTACGAGAACAATGGCAACCGACTACGACGCACCGAGAAGAACAGAATCCGATGATGTCTCGGAGGATTCTCTCGAAGAATTGAAGGCTCGGCGCAACGAAGCCCAGTCCGCTGTGGTGGACGTGGACGAATCCGACACCGCGGAGTCGTTCGAGCTGCCGGGTGCAGACCTGTCCGGCGAGGAGCTCTCGGTCCGGGTGGTCCCCAAGCAGGCGGACGAGTTCACCTGCTCGAGCTGCTTCCTGGTCCATCACCGGAGTCGACTCGCCAGCGACGCCAACGGCGTGCTGATGTGTCGCGACTGCGCTGCATGATTTCTTTCGCACAGGCCTGATCGACCGGCTCGGGTCTGTGCGTCGACTCCTGTAGTTCGTCGAATGGGAGAGGTCAGCGCGCCTCGACGCCGTGAGCGGTCAGCACGGCAAGCAACCGTTCGGGGTGTTTCGTGCTGATCAACCAGTACGGAGTCGGGTCGTCCGGATCGTCTAGAACCACGATCACCATCTGCTTCACCCAGGTGCGGTGCTGAACGAAGGCCAGCGGATCGAGCTGCCTGCCCAGCGCCGCACTTTTTGCTGTTCCGGGCACGACGGCGGCTTTGGCTGCAACAGAGAGCGGCAGGTGAGCCTTTCCGACTCGCAGTTCGACGTCTGTCGAGCCGGTGCCCGCCACCACCTCGACTCGCAGCCTGCTGAACGTGTACAGCGCCCAGGCGATCAGTGGCAGCAGCACGACGTAGGGCAGCCATGCCCGGACGCCCGGTGCCCCCATGTGTATTTCTGCCGCAAGCAACACTGCCAACGCCGCCCCGGCCGCCCACCACCAGATCGGCACCCACAGCCGTTCCGAGTAGAGCGCCGAGTCGCTGCGCCCGGTGGCCGAAGTGGAATTGCCTGACTCTGAGTTCGCGTGTTCGGTCTGTCGATCTGCAGTCACGAGTACCAGGGTAGTCGCCACGACGAGAGTGGAGCGGGCCAGCGTAGTCTCGTTCGACGTGAGCGACGAAGTCACCGAGAGTGTCGAGACACCGTCCACCGACCGACCCCCGACAACGACCTCGCCTGCGTCGCGGTCGGACGAGGTGCGTGTGCGACGACTCGACCCGGAGTTGCCGATCCCCACCCGTGCGCACGAGGGTGACGCAGGAGTGGATCTGCGGATCACTGCGCCGGTCACTCTCGCGCCGGGTGAACGCGTGCTGGTGGGAACCGGTATTGCGGTTGCTCTTCCGCTGGGAACCGTCGGATTGATCCATCCGCGCTCCGGCTTGGCGGCGAAATCGGGACTGTCGGTCGTCAACACCCCAGGCACTATCGATGCCGGATACCGCGGCGAGATCAAGGTGTGTCTGATCAACCACGATCTGCACAGCCCGATCGTCCTGGCGCGGGGAGACCGCGTGGCGCAATTGATCGTCCAGAAGGTCGAGTTGGTCACGTTCGTCGAGGTCGACGAACTGGACGACACCGTTCGCGGGGCCGGTGGTCACGGATCGACCGGCGGACATGCGAGTCTGAAGCAGTGAGTACCGCCACGGCGTTCATCGGTGGCAGGCACCATGGAAGCAACCGAGAAGAAGAGGGATGAACATGTTCGGACGGCGTAAGAAGAACGACGCCGGCAATGACTCTGCACCCGGTGCGGAGGCATTCGTCGACGACGTCGAAGACGACGAGACGGCAAACACCAGCGCCGAAGGACCCCACGATCTGGAGGACCTCGACGCCGATCGCGAGACCGTCGCCACAACGCGTCTCGACCTCGGTTCGGTGCTGATTCCGCTTCCCGAGGGTGGTCAGCTCCAGGTCGAGATGTCCCAGGCGGGAAGCCCGCAGGCCGTGCACATCGTCACCCAGTTCGGTCGCATCACCATCGCTGCGTACGCCGCGCCCAAATCGCCCGGTCAATGGCGTGAGGTGGCGGCCGACCTGGCGACATCGCTTCGCAACGACAAGGCCGAGACGACCTTCGAGACGGGTCCCTGGGGACGTGAGCTGCACGGCGTCACGGCCAACGCGGATCTACGCTTCATCGGAATCGACGGCTATCGATGGATGGTTCGCTGTGTACTCGCCGGACCATCGGGTGCGGTAGGGGAGGGGCAGCCGCTCGTCCAGCTCGCCCACACGATTCTTCGGCAGACCGTGGTCGACCGCGGCACCGATCCGCATCCTGTTCGAACTCCGCTGCCGGTGGTGCTCCCGCAGGTGTTGGCCGAGCAACTCGCTGCTGCGTCACAGCAGCAGGCTGCCGCCCAGCAGGCTTCGGCTCAGCAAGCTTCGGCTCAGCAAATGTCGGCGCAGCAAGTGTCGGCGCAGCAAGCGCCGCAGCGCGGAACTGTCGACCCCGAACCTGTTGCGCAACAACCTGATTCGGAACAGCAGGAGTCCGATCAGCAGCAGGATGCGCCGACGGCCGCCGAGCGTGATCGAGCGCCTCGACGCGGGGCGTCGGGATCGGCGATTCAACAGCTGGGTGGTTGAGTCGCAAGACCTTCGAGACCGTCGACTGCCGCACGGCCCAGGCATCCGGCGTCCAGGCCGATCATCGACAACGTCACGGTGCGCAGAGTGCCGTTCGGGAGTACCCGCACCCAGTCCTGCGCCACCTCGATCGGATGAACCGCGTCGTCCACCGCACCGACGACGACCGTAGGAGTATCGATCCGGGCAAGTTCGTGCAGTTCGAGGCTTCGATGTCGCGCTGCCTCGTCCAGCGCGTCGGGAAGGGCCGGCCACTGCGCTGACCACGAGCGACGCAAGGTGCGGGCGAGCCATTCCGGGCTCGACGACGACATGGCCGCAGTGACGGCGTCGAGACCCGTCTCGCGAAGCGATCGTGCTGTGAACTCGGCACTGACGGCCGCCGGAGTGCCTGCCGGGTTGCCCGTCCAGGCAGGGAGAGCCAGCGCCAGCGCTGCGGTGCTCGACGCGTTGTCGGCGGCCCATTGCGCTGCGACCGCAGCGCCGAGGGAGATCCCGGCGACGACGATCCGCCCGTGTCGGCGCGCTGCCGAGTTCAGTGCATCGAGGTAGCTGTCGACCACACCGTTCGGGTCGGGTTCGACGGCGAGGGTGGTCAATCCCACACCTGCGAATGCTGCCGAGAACGCGTCCGCGGCAAATCGCGCGTCCGATCCCGTACCAGGTAGAACGACCGCGGCCGGGGTATCGAATCGGGTGTGCACGAGACGATTGTGCACGGCTTCGACAGCGACCGTTGCGGTGGTTGGTCAGCGTGACGCTTCGGGTCTACAGTGGCGAAGTACCCGCCCTGACGAGGGAACGACCCACACCGCTGGAGCACACGATGGCACCCGCTGCCGCAGGATACTTTCGCAGGTTGACGCGAAAGTTGACCGAGGACATCGATCAACTCGATGCCGAGGAGATGGCCGAGAACTCCGAAGCCTCGGGGGCTCGGCGTGCGTGCGATTGCTCGCGCGGCGAGGAAGTGACGATGCTGGGTCGGTTGCGCAGCGTCGAGGCGTGTTCCAAGGCTGCCAATGCCAATATCGAGGCCGAATTCTTCGACGGCACCGACACGGTGACGCTGCTCTGGATCGGGCGCCGCAAGATCGCCGGAATCGAGCCGGGGAAGACCCTGCTCGTGCGCGGCCGCGTCGGTGAGCGTGACGGACGCAAGATCGTCTACAACCCCTATTACGAACTGCGCGACGACAGTTGATCGTCGCCGGTATGGCAGTCTCGTTGTCGTGACCAACAGCGACGATGCCGTGCCGCCCTCCACGACGCCGCCCTCCAGGACGCCGCCCTCTGCGACCGACGCGCCGACGCCGCCCTCCACGACGCCGCCTTCGGCTACTGACGCGCCGACGCCGGTGAGCGTCGACAAGGCGGCTCCCACCGTCCTCGAACAGCTCGGCGGCCTGAGCGGTCTCGTCTATTCGACGTTGCCGGTCATCGTCTTCGTTCCCGCGAACAGCTACTTCGGCCTCGCGGTCGCCCTCTGGTCTGCACTCGGTGTCGCCGCCGCGGTTCTCGTGTGGCGTCTCGTTCAGCGCACTCCCATTCAGCCCGCTATCTCCGGGTTCTTCGGCGTCGGCATCTGCGCCTTCATCGCGTACCGCACCGGGGATGCGAAAGGCTATTTCCTGTTCGGCATCTACACCTCGCTGGTCTACGGCGGCGCATTCGTATTGTCGGTTCTCGCGCGCTGGCCCCTGGTCGGGGTCATCTGGGGCTACCTCAACGGCAAGGGAACGGCGTGGCGTCACGACCGATCCGCAGTGCGTTTCTACGACGTGGCCACGATCGCCTGGGCCACCGTGTTCGCGGCTCGCTACATCGTCCAGTCGCAGCTGTACGACTCGGACCAGACGGGTTGGCTGGCCGTCGCGCGCATCGCGATGGGTTGGCCGCTGACCGGGGTGGCGCTGCTGGTCACGCTCTGGGCGGTACGAAGGGCCGATCGTGCACTCGATATCGCATCGAGCACCGACCGGACCGCGCAGACGTCAGACGAGGCCGACCGCCCTACGTAGTTCGTTCTCTACCTCTTTGGCCGCGACGAAGAGCAGTTCGTCGCCGCCCTCGAGCGGATCGTCGTGCTGTGGCACGATTACCCGGCCGCCGCGCAGAATCGTCACCAACGCTGCATCCCTGGGCAATTGGAGCTTTCGGACCGGCTTGCCCGCCAGCGGGGTGTTCTCGGGAAGCGTGATCTCGACCAGGTTGGCCTGACCCTTGCGGAACGTCATCAGGTGCACGAGGTCGCCGACCGATACGGCCTCCTCGACCAACGACGCGAGCATTCTGGGGGTCGAGACCGCGACATCGACGCCCCACGAGGCATCGAACAACCATTCGTTGCGTGGATCGTTGACTCGGGCGACGACTCTGTTCACCCCGAACTCGGTTTTCGCCAACAGGCTGAGCACCAGGTTCGTCTTGTCGTCGCCGGTGGCAGCGATCACCACGTCGTAGTTCTCGAGGTGCGCGGATTCCAGCAGGCTCAACTCGCATGCGTCGGCCAGCACCCACTCGGCTTCCGGAATCGCCGCACGATCGACGTGATCGAGCTTGCGTTCGAGGAGCATCACGTCGTGGTCACTTCGGATCAGCTCGCGTGCAATGGATCTGCCGACTGCGCCGGCACCGGCGATGGCGACTTTCATGGCTTCCCGTTCGGGTCGGTGGGGCAGTTGGGGAACGTGGGGGCGCGCATCAGTCGTCCGACGGCGGCGGGTTGCCCGCCAACGCTATGGCTTCGGCGACCGTGCCCGAGACAGCGGCGACGTAGACCTCGTCACCGGCCTGGATGACGGTGCGCTTGTCGGGGAGCAGTCCACCGCCGAATCGGATCACGAACGCAGCACGCGAGCGCGTGGCCTCTTCGAGAACCGAGAGCTTCTTGCCGATCCAGCTCTCGTGGAATTCGAGGAGCACCACCGCGACGCTGCCGGACGGATCGCGCCATTTGGTGGTGGGGTCGTCGCGGAGCAGATTGTGCAGAAATCTGTCGGTTGCCCAGGGCACGGTGGCGACCGTGGGAATTCCGAGCCGTTCGTACACGGCGGCGCGTTTGGCGTCGTAGATTCTCGCGACCACTTTGTCGACGCCGAACGTTTCGCGTGCGACGCGGGCCGAGATGATGTTCGAGTTGTCGCCGGAGGAGACGGCCGCGAAGGCTTCGGCCTTCTCGATTCCTGCGCTCACCAATACATCTCGGTCGAACCCCATGCCGACGACGCGGTGTCCAGCGAAGTCCGGATCGAGACGTAGGAAGGCTGTTTCGTCGCGGTCGATGATCGCTACCTCGTGGCCGATGCGTTCGAGCGCCCCGGCCAGCGATGCGCCGACGCGGCCACATCCCATCACAACTACGTACAACGGCCAGCTCCGTCCCGATCTCGATGGTCGACCCCTGTCGACCGACACTGCCACGACCGGCAGGCGTGCACCAACGTATCGGGGCGTTCGGTCGCCGGATCGACCGAGGGTGGGCTCCGACGCAGTTTCGGGCGCGTGGTCGAGACGTCCGTGAGAGGACGGCCTACGCTTCTCTGCGTGTCCAAGGTCTCGACTGCCGCCAAGCGGCTAGTGCTCGGTAAGCCGTTCCGGAGCGACAAGCTCGGTCACACGTTGCTGCCCAAGCGAATCGCGCTGCCGGTGTTCGCCTCGGACGCGATGTCTTCGGTTGCCTACGCTCCCGAGGAGATCTTCCTGGTGCTGTCGGTGGCAGGTATCTCGGCGATTGCGTTCACGCCGTGGGTCGGTCTCGCAGTCTGCGTGGTGATGGCCGTGGTCGTCGCCAGCTACCGGCAGAACGTGCATGCCTATCCATCGGGTGGTGGCGACTACGAGGTTGCCACCACCAACCTCGGTCCCGCAGCCGGGCTCACGGTCGGCAGCGCGCTGCTGGTGGACTACGTGTTGACGGTCGCGGTGTCCATCTCGGCGGCAGCGTCGAACATCGGCTCTGCAGTCCCGTTCGTGGCTCAGCACAAGGTGCTGTTCGCGGTGGTGGCCATCGTGTTCGTCACCTCGGTGAACCTGCGGGGCATCCGGGAATCGGGAACCGCGTTCGCTGTCCCCACGTACGCCTTCATGGGCGGCATGGTCCTGATGTTGGGCTGGGGCTTGTTCCGGGTCTACGTTCTCGGCGACGACATCCACGCAGAATCGGCGAACTTCGACCTGAAGGCCGAGGATTCGCACCTGTACGGCATCGCGTTCGCCTTTCTGGTTGCGCGAGCCTTCTCCTCCGGATGCGCGGCACTGACGGGCGTCGAGGCCATCAGCAACGGTGTGCCCGCCTTCGAGAAGCCGAAGTCTCGCAACGCCGCCACGACGTTGCTGTTGCTCGGGGCGATCGGGATCACGCTGTTGATGGGCATCATCGTGCTCGCGCAGAAGATCGGCATCAAGTACGCGATGGATCCCGAGCAGCAGTTGATCGGTGCGCCGGAGGGGTACCGGCAGAAGACGCTCATCGCTCAGTTGGCGGAGGCCGTCTTCTCCGGATTTCCCATCGGGTTCTTCTTCATCACAGCAGTGACTGCGTTGATCCTCGTGCTCGCGGCCAATACTGCGTTCAACGGATTTCCGGTTCTCGGTTCGGTGCTGGCACAGGACCGCTATCTGCCCCGGCAGTTGCACACCCGAGGCGATCGTCTGGCGTTCAGCAACGGCATTCTCTTTCTGTCCGGGGCAGCGATCGCATTCGTCGTCGTGTTCGGTGCCGAGGTCACCAAGCTGATTCAGCTCTACATCGTCGGTGTGTTCGTCTCGTTCACCCTCAGCCAGACCGGCATGGTTCGGCACTGGACGCGGTTGCTGGCTTCCGAGACCGATCCCGAGCAACGGCGACGCATGCAGCGCTCGCGGGTGGTCAACGGCGTCGGGCTCGGTATGACCGGCACAGTGCTCGTGATCGTCTTGATCACCAAGTTCGCGGCAGGTGCCTGGATCGCGATCGTCGCCATGGTGGCGATCTTCGTGCTGATGCGCATGATCAGGAAGCATTACGACACCGTGGCGCGCGAGCTCGAGAACGAGGAGTGGGACGGAGTTCTGCCCAGTCGTACGCACTCGATCGTGTTGGTATCGAAGCTGCACATGCCGACACTGCGCGCGCTGGCATACGCGCGGGCCACTCGGCCCGACACCCTCGAGGCGGTCACCGTCAACGTCGACGAGGCCGATACGCGTGCGCTGGTGCGCGAGTGGGAGGCCAGTGACGTGTCGGTACCGCTCAAGGTCGTCGAGTCGCCCTATCGCGAGGTTACGAAGCCGGTGCTGGATTACGTCAAGCGTGTTCGACGCGATTCTCCGCGTGATGTCGTCACTGTCTTCATCCCCGAATACGTCGTCGGTCACTGGTGGGAGCAGGTCCTGCACAACCAGAGCGCCTTGCGACTGAAGTCTCGACTGCTGTTCCAGCCGGGAGTGATGGTCACCAGCGTCCCCTGGCAGTTGCGTTCGTCCGAGAAGGCCAAGCGTGAGGTGCTCGGCAATGCACCGGGTGCGTCGCGTCGCGGCTACGAGCCCCCGGCGGGAAAATGACCGAGAGCTGGTTCGGTCTTCTGCTCGAGGTCGAACTCGGTGCGCCAGGGCACGGCGGATTCTGCGTGGCTCGTCACGAAGGCAGAGTGATGTTCGTTCGCCACGGGCTGCCCGGAGAGCGCGTGGTGGCGCGAGTCACCGAGGACCGAGGTGGATCGTTCTGTCGAGCCGATGCCGTGGAGATTCTCGAGGCGTCGGTGGATCGAGTCGATACGCGCTGTCCCATTGCCGGGCCGGGTGGATCCGGGTGTTGCGACTACTCCCACGCCAGTGCCGATGCGGGCCGACGGCTGAAGTCCTCCGTGGTCACCGAGCAACTGCGACGCGTCGCCGGAGTCGAGCGTGAGGTGCGGGTCGAGGAGCTGCCGGGAACCGGCGACGGCATCGGGTGGCGGACCCGCGTTCGGTTGGCCGTCGATTCCGGTGGGCGGCCCGGTTACCATCGCTATCGCAGTAGCTCCATCGTTAGCGAATTGTCCTGTCCGCAAATGCATTCCGCGGCCTTCGTCGGACTGTCGGACCAGCACTGGCGTCCGGGTGCCGAGCTGCAGGTCGTTCTCGACGGAGCCGGTGAGCGGCACGTGGTCGAGATCGCCCCGGCTCAGCTGTCGACCACCGGGCGCAGATCCCCGGGGCGCCGCGGCGCGTCGGCGCGTCGGGCAGCGTCGTCTCGGGCGCGGCCGGAGAAGGCAGTCATCGGGTCGGGCCGGGTCACGGAGTACGTTTCGGGCCGGTCCTGGACTCTCGACGCCACCGGATTCTGGCAAGCCCATCGTGGTGCTGCCCAGGTCTACACCGACGTGGTGCGGGAGTGGTCGGACGCTCTCCCGGGTGACGGCGCGTGGGATCTCTACGGCGGTGTCGGGGTGTTCGCAGCGTCTCTCGCCGCCGACGTAGGACCGCGAGGTCACGTGACCAGCGTCGAGTTCTCTCGCCGAGCGGCCGACGACGGCCGTGCGGCGCTGGCAGATCTGACTCAGGTCTCGTTCGTGCCCGGACGCGTGGAGCGTTCGATGGACGCGCTGGTCGAGCCGGTGGCGGTAGCGGTGCTCGATCCACCTCGCGCGGGTGCCGGCCGCGACGTGATCGAGGCCCTCGCCGCCCGAGGTCCTCGTTCGGTGGTGCATGTCGGCTGCGATCCTGCATCGTTCGCGCGGGATGTGAGCCTGTATCGAGCAGCTGGATACGAGCTCACCGACATTCGCGCCTTCGACGCGTTTCCTCTGACCAGCCACGTGGAGTGCATCGGTCGTTTCGTCAGAAAATAGGGTTGGCTTACCAATGGAACGGTCGGTGTCGTACCGTCTCTCGTGTGAAATTTCGTAGCTCGATCGTTGCCGGTCTCGTCCTCGCGTTGTCGCTTGCTGCCGGCGTGTCGTGCAGTTCGGGTGCCGAGACGCCCGATCCCTCCATCGAATCGGATGTATCCGGGGCGTTTCCCGCCACCGTCGAGACGAAGTTCGGCGCGGTGACGATCGACAGCGCGCCGCAGCGCGTCGTGGCCCTCGGGTGGGGCGACGCCGAAACTGCACTGGCTCTGGGCGTCTCGCCGGTCGGTGCCAGTGACTGGCTGGCGTTCGGCGGTGACGGGGTCGGGCCGTGGGCGGCGGGGCTCTACGATGCGCCGCCGGAGATCATCGGGACCCAGGAGCCGTCGTACGAGCAAGTGGCCGCGCTGGCACCGGATCTGATTCTCGATACCAAGAGTTCGGGTGACCCCGACCGATATGCGACGCTGTCGGCCATCGCACCTACCGTCGGCGTGCCGGCGGGATCGGACGATTACCTGACCTCGCTCGAGCAGCAGGTGTCCATGGTGTCGACCGCACTCGGCCGGCAGACGGACGGCGACGCTCTGCTCTCCGGTATCTCCCATCGATTTCGGACAGCTGCAGCCGAGCATCCCGAGTTCGCCGGCAGGACCGTCGTCGTCGGTGCCTACAGCGGCCGTGGGTTCGGGGCATACATCTCGTCCAACAGTCGACTCGAGTTCATGAAGAAGCTCGGGTTCGTGACCAGCCCGACCATCGACGCCCTGGTGTCGACGGGGTTCTCGGTACCGGTGTCGGAGGAGGAACTCGATCTTCTCGACGCCGATCTGCTCGTGGTGTTTCCGATCGAGAAGTCTCCCTCCGAGGTAACCGGCAGTCCTCTCTTCCAACGAATTCCGGCGGTGGCGGACGGACGTTCCATCGTGTTCGACGACCCGGTGGTAGCAAAGTCCTACTCCACCAACTCGGCGCTGTCGATCGGATACGCCCTCGACACCGTGGTGCCCCAGGTGGCTCGCACGCTGCAGTGATCGATCAGGTGTGGCGAGCAACTTCGGCAACAGGGGCGAACCGCTCGGCGGGAGCCGACACGATGCGTTGGGCCCCGCATCGACAGCCTTGGTAGCCGACGAGGCCCTCGCTCGTGTGGTGGGTGGAATGGGTCAGGTGTGAGTGGCGTGTTCTGTGAGCATGCGTCCACTGTGATGTAATGGTCTTGTGCATATCAACCCTTACGGCGAATATGCCGTGAAACTCGGCATCGACCTGCTCAACAATCCGCCCACCACAGCGGTCGAGCTCGGCGAGCGCTGCATCGATGCCGGCCTCGTGCCCGACTGGACGGCAACCGAAGCCGACCTGGTCGACACACTCGAGTTCTTGCGTTGCTGGGCGCAGGTGGTGGACGCCGTCACCGAGCACGACCGGGCCGAGGCACTGAACCTCCTGCTGGCACAGGCGGCGGCGTACCCGAGGTTGACGAACCACGCGGGAGACGGTTGGCACATGCATTATCGCGACCCGAACATTGCCCTCGGTGGTGTCATTCGGGCGTTGGTGAGCGTGGGTACGGCGTTGCATCTGACGGGCCGAGGCATGTCCCGTCTCGCTCGCTGCGCTGCGGCCGATTGCTCACTCGCTTTCGCGGACACGTCTCGAACAGGTACCCAGAGGTATTGCGGCACGGTGTGTTCCAATCGCGACGCGGTGCGTCGGCACCGGGCCCGAGCAGCGTCCTGATCCGCTGCACGCGATTGCAGTGCTAGGACTTTCGGTTGTACAGGCGCATCGTGATCGGCCCGAACACCGCCAGCAGAACGGCAGAGAGCGCGAGCGTCACTCCCAATTGACCAGTGTCGACATCGCCCTGCATCAAGCCACGCAAGGACGTCACCAAGAAGCTGACCGGATTGACGTCGACGAAGGCGCGCAGCCAACCCGGCATCGTGTCGGGATCGACAAAGATGTTGCTCGCGAATGTCAGCGGGAACAGGATGAACATCGATACCCCCATCACGGCGGCCTCGGTGCGCACGATCATCGCGATCATCGTCCAGATCCAGGACAGGCAGAACGAGAACACCAGCAGCAGGGCGATCGACACGACCACGCCGACGAGTCCGCCTTGCGGTCGGAACCCCAGAATCAAGCCGAGAACGAGCACGATCACCGAGGCGAGCGAGTATCGGACCACATCTCCCAGAAGCGCACCCACCAGCGGGGACGGACGCCAGATGGGCAGCGAACGGAAACGATCGAATACGCCTTTCTCGATGTCCTTGTTCATCGTCACACCCGTGTACATCGTGATCATCACCACCGTCTGCACGAGGATCCCGGGAAGCAGAAACTGAATGTAGGCGTCGGTCGACCCGGCGAGCGCGCCACCGAACAGGTAGGTGAACAGCAGCGTGAACATGATCGGAAACGCCGTCACGTCGAACAACTGCTCGGGAACGTGCTTGATCTTGAGCAACGCCCGCCATCCGAAGCTCAACGAGGTGGACAGCGACGACGGTCGCGCAGGACGAGGCCCGGCAGTCCCCAGGACGCCGATGATGGTCGACGCCTGCGGTGCCGACTGTTGGATCTCGGCAGTCATCACACAGCTCCTCGGTCGGATGAAGACAATCGGCTCGTTCCCGCAGGCTCCACTCCCACTTTTCGGGTCGTTCCCGCAGGCTCCACTCCCGCCTTCTGGGTCGTTCCCGCAGGCTCCACTCCCGCCTTCTGGGTCGTTCCCGCAGGCTCCACTCCCGCGTTTCGGGTCGTTTCGGCAGGCTCCACTCCCGCCTTCTGGGTCGTTCCCGCAGGCTCCACTCCCGCGTTTCGGGTCGTTTCGGCAGGCTCCACTCCCGCCTCACGACCCGTGAGCGCGAGGAACACCTCGTCCAGGCTCGGCTGGCCGAGCGTGAAGGACGCGATCGAGATTCCCGCCGTGTCGAGAGCAGGTAGTACGGGAGCGGCCTGTGCCGGGTTGGTCAGACGTGCCGTGACGGTCGACGGGTCCGGATCCTCGGTGACGGTGTCGCCGAGTAGATCTCGCAGAATCCGTGCGGCAGAGGTTCGGTGAGCAGCGTCGAGAACACGAAGGTGTAGTGAGTTCGATCCCACCGATGCTTTCAGCTCACCTGTCGTACCTTCTGCGATGACCTTGCCATGGTCGATCACCGCGACACGCCCGGCCAGCTGATCGGCCTCGTCGAGATATTGCGTCGTCAGCAGGACCGTCGTTCCGCCCGCGACCAACGCACGGACGATCTCCCACACGTGGTTTCGGCTACGCGGATCGAGCCCGGTGGTGGGTTCGTCGAGGAAGATCAGCTCCGGAGTGACGATGATGCTGGCTGCGATATCGATGCGTCTGCGCATCCCGCCGGAGTAGGTCTTGACCTGCCTCGGCCCCGCGTCGGCGATGTCGAAGGCGGTCAGCAACTGCTCGGCCCGCGACCGGGCACCAGGCCGTGAATATCCCAGTAGTCGTGCGAGCAGGACGAGGTTCTCCGTTCCGGTCAAATCCTCGTCCAGAGAGGCGAATTGGCCGGTCAGCGCAACCTTCCGACGAACCGCCTCGGGTTCGCTCGCCACGTCGTGTCCCAGTACCCGCGCGCTACCCCCATCGATCGGGAGCAGGGTGGCGAGCATCCGGATGGTCGTGGTCTTGCCTGCTCCGTTCGGCCCCAGAACGCCGTAGACCCCTCCCGGCGGTATGGACAGATCGACGCCGTCGACTGCGACATTCGCCCCGAATCGCTTGACCAGACCATGTGTCTCGATGGCCGTCATGTCTCTCGACTCCTCCTGGGCGGATCGCCCGATTGTCCGCGATTGTCCGATTACTCACCAAGGATGAATCGCGGCCGAGGTCGGCGCGAACCATTTTTGGAACGAGAACCATCCTCCGGCCGGTTTGTTCCGAATATGTACTGCGGCGGGAAAACGCGGAGGTTTCGATATGAGAGCACTATGACCACTAGTGTCGTGTTCGATGAACTCGATCATGAACCCGTCTGTTGGGACGACCTCTCGATGAGCGCGCCGCTGTCCGGACCATCGGACTCGGGGCGTCAACGGGCACCCGACAGTGCCGAGGGTTACGCGGAAGACGGCTCGGTCTGCGCCGTCCCCAGTCCACAGCTGAAGAATCTGCGCGCCGAAGAGGCGGAGCGACTTCGGCGGCTGATGGCGTCGGTTGCGCAAGGTGATCGAGCGGCGTTCGCGGAGTTGTACGACGCCACGTCCGCTCGTGTGTACGGCATGGTGCTTCGTGTGCTTCGCGACCCGGGATACAGCGAGGAGACCGCCCAGGAGGTGTTCCTCCAGATCTGGCGCGCAGCACCGAATTACGACCCGAACCAGGGGAGTCCACTCGCGTGGATCATGACGCTGGCACACCGTCGGGCCGTCGATCGGGTACGTAGCGAGCAGTCGGGTACCGACCGTGAGGCTGCATACGGGGCAGTGAGTCACACTCCGGAACACGACGAAGTGCTCGAAACGGTGACCCAGAGGCTCGAATCGGAAGCCGTGGTGGCCTGTCTCGAAACTCTGACCGATACGCAGAGCGAGTCGGTACGAATGGCTTACTACAGCGGATACACCTACCGCGAAGTTGCGGAACGGCTCGGGGTCGCCGTTCCTACCATCAAATCGCGCATACGAGACGGATTGATCAAATTGAAGACATGTCTGGGGGTGATCCCGCAATGAGCGAATCGTCACGACAACGACTGATCGAGGACGCGGAGATCTACGCCCTTCACGCGACCACCGAGGCGGAACGACGCGACATCGAGGCCGAACGGCTTCGCGTCGACGACACCGCGCGAGCTCAGTTCGACGTCCTCGTCGCCGAGATCCACGAGACGCTGGCGTTGGCTGCGGCCATCGACGCCACCCCTGCCCCCGATCGACTGCGCCGGACGGTGCTCGAGCGGATCGCCGTCAGCGACCAGGAGCCCTCGGTCCGCGCGCTTCCGCCGAACGTCACTCCGCTGCACCGGCATCGGCGCGAACGATCGAAGACCTGGCGGTACTCGATGGTGTCTGCTGCTGCCGCAGTGGTCGTCGCGGTCGGTGGCGTGGTGGTCGTCACCCAGACGATGGGCAACGATGCGCAGCCCTCGCAGGCCGACCAGATCGTTGCTGCGCCTGACGCACGGGAGACCTCGGCCGAATTCCCCGGTGGTGGTTCGGCAACGGTGGCGTACTCACTGTCGCAGGACGCCGTGGTGGTCTCGCTCGACGGGGTTCCGCAGCCGCCGTCCGGACGGGTCTATCAGATGTGGTTCGTCGATGGGTCCCCCCGATCGGCCGGCGTCGTGACCGAGGATCAGCTCACGTCGGAATCGGGCACGGTGGTCAGTGGCCTCGGCGCATCGACGAACTTCGCGTTCTCTCTCGAGCCCGCAGGCGGGTCGCCGCAGCCCACCGAGGTGCTCACCATGTTGACGTTGGGTGCCTGACAAATTCACGTTCGCGACGGGCGGTTCGATTGTCGGTGTCAGATACCGATATCGAACCGCCCGAGCGTTTTGATCACTGCCGCCATCTGGCCGTATGCGCCGGTGGCCAAATTCTCCAGCAGAGCCAGCTTGACCTCGGGTGCATCCCGGGTGAGAGCCTCGAAGTGCCGTACCGACACCACCATGAGGTCGACCGGGGTGTCTGCCACCATGTCGAGGAGAAACGGCACCGCCATCAACAGGGGCATCTCGCCGAAGCTCATACCGGGCGACAGCGTCGTGATTCGATGCGTACCGCCGTCGGCCGACACCGTCGTCGACGTCACCTCCCCGCGAAGCATCAGAAACAGGCCTGCGGCCGCGTCGCCGCGATGAACGATCGTGTCGCCACGCGCGTAATGGCGCTTCTCCAGATAGGGACTGACTGCGTCCATCTGGGCGGTCGACAGCCCTGCGAGCAACGGATGCTCGGCCGGTGTGATCTCGGTGGGCTGCCGAAGACCCGCGCAGTGGCGATCGAGCAAGAGGTTCTCGGCCCACTGAATGGCCGACCCCAGACTCGAATAGACCCGTCCCGCCGGATCTGTGGGGTCCAGACTCGACGCAGTGTGTCCCAAGATCGCTCTGGGATCGACCAGACACACCACACAGCCATGTTCGGCTAGATCCTGACGTAAGTCTTCGAACATGGTCCGGGCGATGTCACTGACCTCGTCGACGCCGCGCACGTCGATGACGAGGGCATCCAGTTCTCGATCCAGATTCCCGATCTCGCGCACCGCGGTCTCGGCACCGGAGAACAGCAGGTCGCCGTGCAGTTCGTACACGCGCGCGCGGTCTCCTACCGCGGCCAGGGTGGCCTGTTCGATCTCGGAGCGCCTTTTGCGCGACGGTGCCTCGGTGAGGACGTATCGCCGCCGAATCGAGGACTTCGCCGCGCGGGTGACGTGGAGGAAGTGCAGTTCGAGGCGTTTCGACAGCTCCTGGCAGGCGGCGACCCCGCGCACGCTGTTTCCATGGGAATCGAGCCGCGGGGAGTAGACGGCAATGCCCATCTGCCCTGGCAGTACCGCCAGGATTCCGCCGCCGACGCCACTCTTGGCCGGCATTCCCACCTGCGCGACCCAATCGCCCGCGCCGTCGTACATTCCGCACGTGGTCATCACCGATAGCACTCGCTCGACGAGAGCAGGTGCCAGAGCGCGTTCGCGCGTCCGCGGATTGACACCGTTGTTGGCCATGGTTGCCGCCATCATCGCGAGATCCGCCGCGGTGACGTCTATCGAGCACTGCCGAAAGTACAAATCGACGGCCGCGTCCGGATCGTC
Organism: Rhodococcus sp. NPDC078407; assembly: GCF_044542515.1. Taxonomy (NCBI): domain Bacteria; kingdom Bacillati; phylum Actinomycetota; class Actinomycetes; order Mycobacteriales; family Nocardiaceae; genus Rhodococcus; species Rhodococcus sp. NPDC078407. The sequence goes on from NZ_JBITUQ010000030.1 coordinate 37,868, forward strand.
TTCGATGATGTCGAACGACCGAAGCATGTATCCGATCGCACGGTTGCGATTGCCACTGCGCGCCTCCGAACGGTAGACGGCATCGTTGAAGGTCAGTGACCTCCCGGCGTAGCGAGAATAGGAGGCTCGAATTCGCTCGAAACGATCCTCGGGAGTGCGTCCGGCAATGAGAGAGGCCGACGTGATGGCACCAGCGTTGATCATGGGATTGCGCGGTCGCTCGGTGACGGGGTCGAGGCTGATCTCGTTGAACGGCTCGCCGGACGGCTCGACGTCGATCTTGCTCGCGACGGTATCGAGTCCGCGATCGGCCAGAGCCAGCGCGTACGTGAACGGTTTCGAGATCGATTGAATGGTGAACGGGAGTCGGGTGTCGCCGACTTCGTAGAGGTAGCCGTCGGTGGTCGTCAGAGCAATTCCGAAGCCGTCGGGCACGACGGCGGCCAGTTCGGGGATGTAGTTCGCCACTTCTCCGCTCGTGTCGTCTAGGCACAACTGGTGAACTCGGCACAGGATGGCATCGACGACGTTGCTCATGGGCGACACTGTATGTGGTGTCCGATTCGTCACCCTGGAGGTTAGGGGCGGCTGATCCAGGGCAACTCGGCCTTCGACGGTAGTGTCACCGACACCACGCTGGGCGGAGCAGCGCGGGCACGACAACTCCGTAGACTGAATTGTCCAGTGTTTTTTCGGCCGGAGGGAGCGATCTCGTTGGGTGTCCTAGCGCGAATTCAGACGCCCGAGGACTTGCGCGACCTCGGTAGCACGGAGCTGGCGGAGCTGGCTCGCGAGATCCGCGGGTTCCTCGTGGAGAAGGTGTCGGCTACCGGCGGTCACCTCGGCCCCAACCTGGGCGTGGTGGAGTTGACCTTGGCAATCCACCGGATATTCGATTCGCCACGCGATCCCGTCATCTTCGACACCGGCCACCAGGCCTACGTGCACAAGATGCTGACCGGTCGCACCGGCTTGTTCGACACGCTGCGTAAACAGGGCGGGCTTTCGGGATATCCGTCCAGGACCGAGAGCGAACACGACTGGGTGGAGTCCTCTCACGCGTCGGCCTCGTTGTCCTACGCCGACGGCTTGGCCAAGGCCTTCGCACTCAAGGGCGAGACCGATCGGCACGTCGTCGCAGTGGTCGGCGACGGTGCGCTCACCGGCGGCATGTGCTGGGAAGCGCTGAACAACATCGCAGGCGGACGCGACCGATCCTTGGTCATCGTCGTCAACGACAACGGCCGTTCGTACGCCCCGACCATCGGGGGCCTGGCCGATCATCTGGCCGCCCTGCGCCTGCAGCCCGAGTACGAGAAGATGCTGGACAACGGGCGCCGCATCGTGCGCAAGATCCCCGTCGTCGGGACCACCGCCTACAGGATGCTCCACGGCATGAAGGCCGGCGTGAAAGATGCCATCAGTCCTCAGGTGATGTTCACCGATCTCGGCATCAAGTACCTCGGGCCGGTCGACGGTCACGACCAACATGCGATGGAATCGGCACTGCGCCGAGCCAAGGCGTACGGCGGGCCCGTCATCGTGCACGCGGTGACGCGCAAGGGCATGGGCTATGTCCACGCCGAGAACGACGTCGCCGATCAGATGCACGCCACCGGAGTCATCGACCCGGCAACCGGGCTCGCTCGATCGAAGTCGGCACCGGACTGGACGTCCGTGTTCTCGGCGGCGCTGATCGAGCAGGGCGAGCAGAACGACGACGTCGTTGCCATCACCGCCGCCATGGCCGCGCCGACCGGGCTCGCGGCATTCGGAGTTCGGTTCCCGGATCGCCTGTTCGATGTGGGTATCGCCGAGCAGCATGCGATGACATCGGCTGCCGGTCTCGCGCTCGGTGGGATGCACCCGGTGGTCGCCATCTACTCGACCTTCCTCAACCGAGCGTTCGATCAGTTGTTGATGGATGTGGCATTGCTCGGATTGCCGGTCACCGTGGTTCTCGACCGCGCGGGTGTCACCGGGGCCGACGGGGCCAGCCACAACGGCATGTGGGACATGTCTCTGCTCGGGATCGTCCCCGGCATGAAGGTCGCCGCACCGCGGGACGCCGAGACGCTCCGGGAGGAGCTGGCCGAGGCGATTTCGACGAATGACGGGCCCACGGCCCTGCGCTTCCCGAAGGGGGCCGTCACCGAGACCGTGTCTGCAGTACGCAGGCTCGACGGCATCGTCGACGTGTTGACCGAGCCCTCCGACGCGACGGGTGACGTCTTGATCGTCGCAGTCGGTGTGTTCGGTTCACTCGCGCTCGACGCGGCGAAGAAGCTCGAGCAGGACGGCATCTCGGTGGCCGTCGTCGATCCGCGTTGGGTGCTTCCCGTTCCGCAGTCGTTGCTGAAGTTGGCCGAGGACTATCGAATGGTTGTCACCGTCGAGGACAGCGGTCTGCACGGCGGAATCGGTTCTGCTCTGTCGGCGGCCCTGCGTGCCGCGGGGGTCGACACTCCGTGTAGGGATCTCGGTGTGCCGCAACGTTTTCTGGACCACGCATCGCGCGAGCAGTTGCACCACGAACTCGGGCTCACCTGCGAGGACGTCGTGCAGCGGGTCTCGCACTGGGTCAAGAGCCTCTGACGCCGGTCTCGATCCCGCGAACTCGAACTTGGGGACGGTTTTCGTCGATTTTCCGTCCCCAACTTCGAGTTCGGCGCGGTGGGAATCAACTGCCCTGAGCGGCCAACCACTGGTCGAAGGTCTGTCGACCGTGATCCGAGTCGGGAGAGGTGACCAACGTTCCGTTGCGCATGGCGCGCCCGTACGCACCGGGAATCGGCACCTCCAAAACAATGCCGCGTGTACCGATCGCCCGAGCATAGCGTCGCACCATGTCGGCCACGCGTTCTTCGCGTGGCCCGCCGAGGTCTGCTACGCGGCCGGCGGGCGACTGCTCCGCGAGGTCGATCAGTCTTTCCGCCACTTCGCGCGCAGCGATCGGTTGCGAGACCATCTTCGGAATGACGCTCACCGGGCCGAACGAGGACTGCGCGCGGATCTGAGCGGCGAACTCGTGGAACTGAGTGGCTCGGAGAATGGTCCAGGGCACGCCTCCCGCCCGAACGAGCCTCTCCTGCTCCACCTTTCCGGCGTAGTACGAGTGCGGAGCCTTGTCTATCCCCACGATGGACAGGGCGAGGTGATGACCGATTCCGGCCTCGATCTCGGCCGCCAGCAAGTTGCGGGTGACGGCGGCGAAGAACGTCGTCGACTCCTCTGCCGAGATCGTCTGGGTCGACGCGACGTCGATCACAACGTCGGCTCCGTCCAGTGCGTCGGACAGTCCTGATCCGGTGACCAGATCCACACCGGCAGATCGTGACAGCACGACCACCTCGTGTTCGCGCTCACGCGCTACCTGGACCACGTGTGTTCCGACGATTCCCGTTCCACCGGCAACGGCTAGTTTCATCGCGCTTCCACCTGATTCTCGAGAGATGATGCAGACCGCACGCGCGGCCCTCACTCTCTGACGACGCAGCCATGACGAATGTATGGCGGACGTCAGGTCCAGTGCCGAAGTTTGTCGGGATTGAGCACGATCCACACGGCCGCGACCACGCCGTCGGCGGTATCGAACCCGATGACGCCGAACACCGCGCCTTCGCGTCGGATCACGATTCCCGACAGACCGTTGACGGGTTCGATCGACCACTGAAGATCGGTGGACTTGCCCGTGATGCCGCGAACGAAGCGCGCGACTCTGTCGGAGCCGACCACAGGATTGCGGGCGGCGGACACTCGTCCGCCGCCGTCGCTGACGAGCGTGATGTCGGGTGCCAACACGGAGAGGAGCGATGCGAGGTCTCCGCTGCCGGCCGCGGCTTCGAAGGCGCGTACGACGCGATCGTGCTCGATGGGGTCGGCGGAGGTGTTCCGGCGGCTGTGGACCTGTTTGCGGGCAGCCGACGCGAGTTGGCGACATGCGGCCGGGGATCGTCGGAGGATGACCGCGATCTCGTCGAACGGGACGGAGAAGGCGTCGTGCAGCACGAACGCGACTCGCTGCGCCGGACCGAGCGATTCGAGTACGACGAGCAGCGCCAGCGCCACCGACTCCTGCATCGCGACTCGGTCGGCGGGGTCCGTCGCCTCGGAGCCGAGACCCGGGACCGGTTCCGGAAGCCATTGCCCGACGTAGCTCTCGCGGCGAACGCGGGCCGAGCCGAGCATGTCGAGGCAGATGCGGCCGACCACCCGGGTGAGCCATGCAGCCGGCACGTCGACGGCGCCGCGTTCGGCATCGGTGAGTCGATACCAGCGAACGAGAGACTCGGATGCGGCGTCTTCGGCGTCGCTGTAGGAGCCCAGCATGCGGTAGGCGATACCGATCAGGCGAGTGCGTTCGCTGTTCATCGGACGAGACCTTATCGCGACACGACAAAGCCGAGTTCGAGGTTATGGACGGAAAACGGGAGAAATCCGTCCACAACCTCGAACTCGGCGGACAAAACTAGACGCTGGCGACACCCGGCGCGAGGAAGCGCTGACCGGTAGCGGCCTCGGACGCTCCGCTTCGATCCAGGTACGGAGTGATACCGCCGTTCCAGAAGCCGAAGCCGCCGCCCAGGAGCAGGCAGAGGTCGATGTCCTCGGCCGCTGCGACGACACCCTCGTCCAGCATGATCTTGATCTCGTCGGCGAAGGCGTTACGGGTGCGTTCGAGAACCTGCTCGGCCGTCGACGGCGAATCACCCTGCGGCCACAGTGCGGCGACCTCGGGATCGACGACCTGGCCTTCGGGCCCGTAAGTCCACACACCCGGCTTCTTCGCCTCGACGAGTGCACGGAAGCCGGCGGAGTCCTTGAACCGCTCCGGGTACGCCTCGGCGAGGGTTTCGGCAGTGTGCAGTGCCACTGCCGGTCCGACGAGTGCCAGCAGGGTCAGCGGACTCATGGGCATCCCGAGTTCGCCCACAGCGCCGTCGGCGACATCGAACGGGGTGCCCTCGTCGATTGCGCTGATGATCTCGTTCGACGCGCGGGTGACGAGCCGGTTGAAGACGAATCCGGGGAGATCCGCAGACAAGACGGCGGACTTCTTGAGGGTCTTGGCCGTCGCGAATGCCGTTGCGAGAGTGGCATCGTCTGTCTTCTCACCCTTGACGACCTCGAGCAGGGGGAGTACTGCGACAGGGTTGAAGAAGTGGAATCCGACGACCCGCTCGGGGTGCTTCAGGTCCGCCGCCATCTTCGTGATCGACAACGAGGAGGTGTTGGTCGCGAGAATCGTCTCGGCAGAGACGAATTCCTCGACCTCGGCGAACACCTTCTTCTTGACGTCCAGGTTCTCGAACACGGCCTCGATGACGAAGTCGGTGTTCGCGAAAGCGGACTTGTCGATCGAGCCGGACACCAACGCCTTCAACCGATTTCCAGCATCGGGGGACAGGCGCTTCTTGCCGAGCAGCTTGTCGATCTCACCGTGGACGTAGCCGACACCCTTGTCGATGCGCTCCTGATCGATATCGGTGAGGATCACCGGCACCTTCAGCTGGCGCACGAACAGCAACGCGAGCTGGCTGGCCATCAGACCGGCACCGACGATGCCGACTCCGGAGATCTTGCGCGCCAACGACTTGTCGGGTGCACCGGCGGGACGCTTCGCGCGCTTCTGGACCAGATCGAACGCGTACAGGCCGGCGCGGAGCTCGTCCTTGACCAGCAGGGTCGACAGGGCCTCGTCTTCGGCCGCGAAAGCCGTGTCGAGCGAGGCCGAGTCGGTGATATCGGTGTTCTTGGCGAGCTCGAGCAGCTCGACCGCAGCGACCGGGCCCGGAGCGAAATTGCCGGTCTTGCCGGCCACGATGCCCCGCGCACGCGCGATGGCGTCGTCCCAGGCCTGTCCGCGATCGATCTCGGGACGCGCCGGCGTGATCTCACCCTTGATGACCTGAGCTGCCCACAGCAGCGACTGCTCGAGGAAGTCGGCACCACCGAAGAGGGCGTCGGCGATGCCGAGGTCGAGTGCCTGTTGCGGCTTGAGGACGCGGTTCTGGTTCAGCGCGTTCTCGATGACGACGGTGACGGCGTTGGACGCTCCGACGATGTTGGGCAGCAACTGAGTTCCGCCCCATCCCGGTACCAGCCCGAGGAAGGCCTCGGGCAGACCGAGGGCAGCGGCATTCTCTGCGACGGTCCGGTAGTGCGAGTGCAATCCCACTTCGAGGCCACCGCCGAGGGCGGCACCGTTGATGAACGCGAATGTCGGAACAGTCGACTCGCGCAGGCGCCGGAAGACCTTGTGGCCGAGCTGCCCGATCTGGAGCGCCTCATCCTTGGTCTTGATGTTCGGCACACCGTTGAGATCGGCACCGACGGCGAAGATGAACGGCTTGCCGGTGACGGCGATGGCCACCGGGTTCGCTGCGAATGCCTCGTCGAGGGCGGCGTCGAACTTGGCCAGTCCACCGGGACCGAACGTCGACGGCTTGGTGTGATCGAAGCCGTTGTCCAGGGTGACCAGGGCGATGGAGCCGTCGAGCCCCGGAACGGAGACGATCTTGGTGAAGGCGTTCGTGACTACTTCGTCTTCGAACGCGGTGGTGATATCGCTCATTTGGCTGCTCCCGAGTAGTCAGCGTGGTTGGGGTTCTCCCAGATGACGGTGCCGCCCATGCCGAGACCGATACACATGGTCGTCAGGCCGTAACGGACATCGGGCTGCTGAGCGAACTGACGGCTCAGCTGTGTCATCAGCCGAACGCCCGAGGATGCGAGGGGGTGGCCACACGCGATGGCCCCGCCCCACTGGTTGACGCGTGAGTCGTCGTCGGCGATGCCGTAGTGCTCGAGAAACGCGAGCACCTGGATGGCGAAGGCCTCGTTGATCTCGAACAGGCCGATGTCATCGATGCTCAATCTTGTTCGGCCGAGCAGCTTTTCGGTCGCGGGAACCGGTCCGATGCCCATGACGGCCGGGTCGACGCCGGCGAAACTGAAGCCGACCATTCGCATGCCGATGTTCAGTCCCAGTTCGTGCGCGGTGTCCTCACCGGCCAGGATTGCGGCGGTGGCACCGTCGTTGAGGCCGGCTGCATTGCCTGCGGTGACGCGGCCCGCGGGACGGAACGGGGTCTTGAGCTTGGCGAGGTCGTCGACGGTGGTGCCGGGGCGAGGCGGCTCGTCCTCGGTGGCCAGGCCCCACCCGGCGGCGGACTTGGTGGCGACGGGGACAAGGGTGTCGGCGATGAAGCCGGCCTTCTTGGCTGCCTCGTACTTGTTCTGGCTGGCGACGGCATACGCGTCGGTGCGGTCCTTGGTGATGCTCGGGAACCGGTCGTGCAGGTTCTCGGCGGTATTGCCCATCACCAGTGCGCTGGGATCGACGAGCTTGTCGGCGAGAAAACGCGGGTTGGGGTCGACACTTTCACCCATCGGGTGACGGCCCATGTGCTCGACGCCACCGGCGATGACGACGTCGTATTGGCCGAAGCCGATGCCCGATCCGGTGGTGGTCACCGATGTCATTGCACCCGCGCACATGCGGTCGATGGCGAAGCCGGGAACGCTGCGGGGGAGACCGGCCAGCAGGGCGGAGGTCCGGCCGATGGTCAGGCCCTGGTCTCCGGTCTGCGTGGTCGCAGCGATCGCGACCTCGTCGATGCGCTCGGGAGGAAGGTTGGGGTTCTTGCGAAGAAGTTCGCGAATTGCCTTGACGACGAGGTCGTCTGCGCGAGTGTCGGCGTACATGCCCTTGGGGCCTGCTTTGCCGAACGGGGTTCGGATGCCGTCGACGAAGACGACATTCCTCTGTGAGCTGGTGGACGCGGGTACCGACACGCTTTTCGTTCCTCCCGAGCAGATGCGGACGACTCGCCCGGGTGCCCGGGCGCGGTCCTACTGTAGCGGGTATTACCCGTCGGTAACTTGGGAAGGGTGCAGCGCCTTAGCCAGTACGGGTACTACCAGCGAGCGTTGCCAAGGGCGAGCGCCACCCTCGGTCAATCGGGCGTCGATCATCGCCTCGGGGTCGAGACCGTCGTCGTCGGGAGTCCGCCAATCCCAGACGAGTCGCCGGAGAAGATCGGGCATCAACAAATTCTCCACCGGTACCGACACCGACTCGCTCAGCTCGGTCATAGCCGCTCGCACGTCGGCGAGCCTCGCGGCCGCGTCGGGATCGCGTCTCGCCCAGCGGTTGACCGGGGGTGGACCGTCGAAAGACGCTGCCATCGAGGGCAGCTCGGACGTCGGAAGCGCCCGTGCACGCGTCAGAGCAGAAGCCCACAGTCGGGATGACCGGCGCTGGCGAGGACCGCCGAAGACCGGTAGGAGTTCGAGCTCGCGTGAGGTCTTCGGATCGGCGGTCGCTGCGGCGACGATCGCCGAGTCCGGCAGTACCCGGCTCGGAGCCACATCGCGTTTGGCGGCCAATTCGTCTCGGGTGGTCCACATTTCACGAACAGCCGCAAGAGTACGGGGCGATTTGATCGCATGGATCCCGGACGTTCGACGCCATCTGTCGGTCTTGGGTTTGGGTGGTCCGAGAGCGAGTATGTGCGCGAATTCCTGTGCCGCCCACTCCGACTTGCCTTGGCGTTCGAGCTCTGCGGCCATCGCGTCGCGGAGTTCGAGTAGAACCTCGACGTCGAGCGCGGCGTAGTTGAGCCAGGTGTCGGGCAGGGGCCGGGTGGACCAGTCGGCTGCGCCGTGCCCTTTCTGCAGCGCAAGTCCGAGGGTGCGTTCGACGATCGCGCCGAGGCCGACCCGGTCGAATCCGGCCAGCCGGCCGGCGAGCTCGGTGTCGTAGAGCGTTGCCGGCACCAGGCCGAGTTCGGCGAGTCCCGGCAGATCTTGATCGGCCGAGTGCAGTACCCATTCGAGTGGATTGACGACCTCGGCGAGCGGAGCGAGATCGCCGCTGACGGGAATCGGATCGAGCAGCACCGTGCCCGCGCCGCGGCGACGGAACTGCAGCAGGTAGGCGCGCTGGGAGTAGCGGAAGCCGGAGGCGCGTTCGGCGTCGACGGCGAGGGGTCCGTGACCTGCTGCGAGCAGAGCTGCTGCGACACGCACGGCGTCCGGTGTGTCGACGACGTCGGGTACTCCGTCAGCCGGGGCCAGTAACGGAACGGCGACAGGCTCGTTCGCCTGCTCGTCCTGCGTGGTGTTGTCCGACGTGGTGTCGGGGGAGCTCTCGGCTGACATGAGATGTGACTCTAAGCCCTACCGTCGGGGAGAAACGCGACTATGTCCTGCTGGAGCTGCGTTGACCGAGGGTGGTGATGCCCGCAGGCGGCAGACCGGCCGCGTAAGCGAGAACTTCGCAGAAGGCCTCGACATGCGTCGAGAGGTCTTCGGACGTCGCTGTCCAGGACGCGCGCAGCTCGAGCTGATGCGCCTTGGGTGGTCCGGCGATGTCGCCGTAACGCACCGAGCTGGTCGAGGTGACCGTTCCGCCGAGTGCGTTGAGTGGTTCGGCCCGCGATTCCAATGCGTCGACCAGCCAACTCCAGCCGACCTCGGGGAGCATGGGATCTTCGGCCAGCGATTCGTCGACATCCGCCTGAATGTAGGCGACCAGTCGAAGCGTCCCGTTCCATGCTTCTGCACCGTCGGGGTCGTAGAGCAGAATCAAGCGGCCGAACGCGTCGCCGTCGCTCTGTTCGTCGACCTGCTCGGAGTCCGGATGCTTCACCTCGGCACCGATGGCGTAGCTGTACGGGGCGAGGCGTTGCGGTGGCCGGATCGGACCGATTTCGATTGCCGGGTGTACCTGAGCCCGATGCATCGCGTCGATGGCGGCGCGGAAAGGCGCAGGTTCGGCGGAGGGTTCGGAGTCGGTCACGTGATCGGACGTTAGACGCGTCACGTCGAACCGAGGCGGAGGCGCGCCGAGCCGTGATGGAACCGAAGTGGGTGTGTCGCCCTTGGTGGCAGGAGCTTTCCCGACGCGTGGGAACATGGAAGCGATGAACGCCGAAGCGCACACCACAGCCCCCGCCCGTCGAGAACTCCCGGATGCGCCGTTCCTGGCCGCGATCGCAGGTCGAGCCCCCTCGCGTCGGCCGGTGTGGTTCATGCGGCAGGCCGGCAGATCGCTGCCCGAGTACCGCAAGATTCGTGCCGGCATCGGCATGTTGGATTCATGCTTCCGACCCGACCTCGTGGCCGAGATCACGCTGCAACCTGTTCGGCGGCACGATGTGGATGCGGCAATCCTGTTCTCGGACATCGTCGTTCCGCTCAAGGCTGCCGGTATCGACCTCGACATCGTCGCCGGCACCGGTCCGGTCGTCGCGCAGCCGGTGCGGTCGGCGGCCGATGTGGCGGCCTTGCCGGTCCTGACTGCAGATCAGGTGGAACCGGTGGCCGATGCCGTCCGCATTCTCACTCGTGAGCTGGGAAGCACTCCATTGATCGGGTTCGCCGGAGCCCCGTTCACCCTGGCGTCGTATCTGGTCGAGGGCGGCCCCAGTCGCAATCACGAGAAGACCAAGGCGCTCATGCGGTCCGATCCGGCGACCTGGCACGCGCTGCTGGATGCACTGGCGACCACGACGATCACGTTCCTGCAGGCTCAGCTGGCCGCCGGGGTGGATGCGGTGCAGGTATTCGACTCGTGGGCCGGTGCGCTGTCCCTCGCCGACTATCGCGAGTACGTGCTGCCGCACTCGACGCGAGTGTTCGACGCCGTGTCGTCGGCCGGTGTCCCCAAGATCCACTTCGGCGTCGGAACCGGTGAGTTACTCGGCGCGATGGGCGAGGCAGGTGCCGATGTGGTCGGCGTCGACTGGCGAATCCCGCTCGACGACGCCGTGCACCGAGTCGGCGGAGGAAAGGTGCTGCAGGGCAATCTCGATCCCGCCGTCCTGTTCGCCGGGTGGGATGCCGTCGAGGCAGAAGTTCGACGTATTGCTGCCGAAGCCGACCGCGCGGTGGCCGCCGGTGCACGGGGGCATGTGTTCAACCTCGGTCACGGGGTTCTTCCCGAGACCGATCCCGACATCCTCACCCGGGTGGTCTCGCTGGTGCATTCCTTGTGACGGTGCGGCGCTACGCCGTCATCGGCGGCGGAATCTCCGGCCTCGTTGCCGCGTATCGCCTCCGGCAGGCCTTCGGAACCGAGGCGGAGATCACTCTCGTCGAGGCCTCCGCTCGACTGGGCGGCACGCTGCGCACCACCGAGGTCGGTGCCGAGTCACTGGACGTCGGCGCAGAAGCCTTCATCGGTCGTCGGCCGGAAGTACCGGCTCTGCTCGCCGAGCTGGGACTGTCGGATCAGTTGGTGCATCCGTCGCCGGCACGCCCGCTGGTGTTTTCCGGTGGCCGAACGCACCCACTCCCACTCGGCACTCTGATGGGCATACCGTCGTCCGCCGAGTCGGTACGGAATTTGGTGGACCCTCACGATCTGCATCTGATCGAGACCGAGACCGCACGGCCTTTCGCATGGACCGCGGGTTCGGACGTCAGTGTGGCCGATCTCGTGAGTTCCAGGTTCGGCTCCCAGGTGGTGAGCCGTTCGGTCGACCCGCTGCTCGGCGGTGTGTATTCCGGATCGGCGAGCTCGATCGGAGTTCGGGCAGCACTCCCGACCCTGGCCGCCGCGTTGGACGCAGGCGCAGCCAGCTTGACCGAAGCCGTACTGGCGGCACTGCCCACGCCGTCCCCGGGACCGGTGTTCGGCGGGCTGCGCGACGGTTATGCGGTGCTGCTCGATGCCCTGATCGCCGCGACCGATGCCCGAACGGTCGTCGGCGCAGGCGTAGACGAGGTGCGCCGGGAAGCGAACGGTTGGTCCGTCGATGGCGTCGGCCCGGTGGACGGTCTGGTTCTGGCGGTACCCGCACCCGTCCTCGGTCGGCTGCTCTCCGTGGTGGCACCGGATGCGTCGCACGCGGCCCGCAGTATCGAGCTGGCGTCCTCGGTCGTCGTGGCGATGACTTTCCCGAAAGGCACGGAGTTGCCGCAGAATTCAGGGATTCTGGTGGCCACGGACGCGGGGCTGGACGTGAAGGCGTTCACCCTGTCCAGTCGTAAGTGGCCGCACCTGGCCGAGCGTGACGCGGTCCTGCTGCGAGCATCGCTCGGCCGCTTCGGAGACTCCACGGCGTCGGACCGATCCGATGCCGAGTCGGTCGAGACAGCACTGAACGATCTGCGCACGGTTGCCGGCGTAGAGGTGCGACCGCTGGCCACGACCGTGCAGCGGTGGCCGGGAGGCCTTCCGCAGTACGCGCCGGGACACCTCGATCGGGTCGCTGCCGTCGAGTCCGGCGTCGCCGATCTGCCCGGCCTGGAGGTCACCGGAGCCTGGCAGTGCGGCGTCGGTGTGCCCGCCTGTATTGCGTCCGCCACCACCGCTGCCGCTCGTCTGATCGAAGTGGCACGATAGGGCCATGGCACGCCTCGATTACTCAGCGCTCAATTCGACACTTCGCTATCTGATGTTCTCGGTCTACAAGGTCACGCCCGGTGTGCTGGGCGAGGATCGAGCCGAGGCCGCCAAGGAGGCGAAAGTCTTCTTCGAGGGCCGCGAAGACAAGGGTGTCGCGGTGCGGGGCGTGTACGACATCGCCGGTATGCGTGCCGATGCGGACTTCATGGTGTGGACGCATGCCGAGCGCATCGAGGACCTGCAGGCGACATACTCCGACTTCCGTCGCACCACCGCACTGGGCAAGGCGAGCACTCCGGTCTGGAGCAACACCGCGCTGCACCGCCCGGCCGAATTCAACAAGAGCCACGTCCCGGCCTTCATCGCCGGTGAGGACCCGGGCGCGTATATCTGCGTCTACCCGTTCGTCCGCTCGATCGATTGGTACCTGCTGCCGGACGAGGAGCGTCGGACGATGCTCGCCGATCACGGCAAGGCTGCGCGCGACTACAAAGACGTACGGGCGAACACCGTGCCGTCGTTCGCGCTCGGTGACTACGAGTGGATCCTGGCGTTCGAGGCCCCCGAACTCGACCGCATCGTGGACCTGATGCGCGATCTGCGGGCAACCGAAGCGCGGCGGCATGTGCGTGAGGAGACCCCGTTCTTCACCGGCCCTCGGGTCGAGGTGGACGCGCTCGTCGAATCCCTGCCGTGACGAGGACGAACACACCGATCGTCGACGCCGTTCTCTTCGATTTTTCCGGGACCCTCTTCCGGCTCGAAGAGGATGCGTCGTGGTTCGACGGTGTGCACGACTCCAACGGTGTGGCGGTCGACGGTGCGGGAGCTGCCGAGCTGATGCGTCGCATGACCGCGCCGGTGGGGGAGACGGTCGAGTTCGACGACGTCACCCGGCACGCGTGGCGCAATCGCGACCTGGATCCAGCGCTGCACAGGCAGGCGTATCTCCATGTGCTCGCCGAGTCCGGCATCACCGCGCAGACCCATGCCGAATCGATCTACGGACGGGTGATCGACGCCGATTCCTGGACGCCCTACCCCGATACCGAGGCAGTGCTCGAAATGCTTGCGCGCGACTCGGTTCGAGTCGGCGTGTTGAGCAACATCGCGTTCGATATTCGTCCTGCGTTCCAGGCCCGTGGCTTGGACCGGTATGTCGACGAATTCGTTTTGTCGTTCGAGGTCGGACACGTCAAACCACAACCGGACATCTTCCGACATGCGGTGGCGGCGCTGGGTGTCGACGCATCGCGGACCTTGATGGTCGGAGACAGCGTCGAAGCAGACGGAGCAGCGCAGGAGATCGGTTGCCTGTTCGCGCTCGTCGATCCGGTGCCGACGGCCGAGCGACCGGATGCGCTGCTGGCAGCTCTGAGCCAGTACGGGATTCGATGACCGGAGTGGTTCGATGACCGGCGTGGCCGGTGTCCAGCACATGGGTCACTGGGGCATGTTCCGGGCCGAGTCCGACGGACGTGAGGTCACTGCGGTTCATCCTCAGGTCACCGATCGAAATCCTTCTCCGGTACTGGGCAACATCGTCGGTTCGGTGACCCATCGCTCCCGTGTCACCTCACCGGCTGTGCGTAGGGGCTGGCTCGAGCACGGGCCTGGTCCGACCGACAAGCGCGGCAGCGACGAGTTCGTCGACGTCTCCTGGGACGAGCTCACCGACCTTCTGGCGGGCGAACTACGCAGAGTAGTGGACACATTCGGCAACAGCGCCATCTATGGTGGGTCCTACGGTTGGGCGAGTGCCGGACGTTTTCATCACGCACAGAGTCAGGTGCATCGCTTCCTCAACTGCATCGGCGGCTACACGAGGTCGGTACACAGCTACTCCCTGGGGGCAACCGGCGTCATCATGCCGCACGTTCTCGGTGCGCATTGGAAGATGTTCTCGCGCTCCACATCCTGGAATGTGATGGCTGCGCACACCGAGCTTCTGGTCGCATTCGGGGGAGTTCCGGTGAAGAACACCGGCATCAATCACGGCGGCACGTCCGATCATCCGACCGCCGGCTCGCTCGACGCGATGCGCGGCCGTGGCGGGCAGATCGTGACGGTGAGTCCGCTGCGCGACGACATGAACGGCGACGCGCGATGGATCGCCCCACGCCCCGGTACCGACGTGGCGATGATGCTGGCCCTGGCCTACGTACTCGCTCACGAAAATCTGCACGACACAGCATTTCTGGACAAGTACTGCGAAGGCTATCCGGAGTTCGAAAAATATCTGCTCGGCACCACGGACGGTATTCCGAAGAATCCGCGCTGGGCGTCGGCGATCTGCGGCGTCGACGCCGGAGTGATCGCGGATCTCGCACGGGAGATGGCGTCGAAACGCACGATGGTCACCGTCACGTGGTCCCTGCAACGTACTCGGCACGGCGAACAGGCCCCGTGGATGGGGATCACGTTGGCCGCGATGCTGGGCCAGATCGGTGTGCCGGGTGGGGGATTCGGACACGGCTACGGCTCGATGAACGAACCCGGGCTGGCTCCGGTGCCGTATCCGTTGCCGACCCTGCCGCAGGGCGTCAACCCAATTCCCGACCTGATTCCGGTCGCGGCGGTCTCGGACATGCTTCTCGATCCCGGCGGTGAGTTCGATTACGACGGTAGGCGATTGACCTATCCCGACATCAAGATCGTCTATTGGGCGGGCGGAAATCCTTTTCACCACCACCAGGATCTGGGACGGCTACGCCGCGCTCTCGGCAGAACCGACACCGTGGTGGTGCACGACCCGTACTGGACACCGATGGCCAAGCACGCCGACATCGTGGTCCCGTCGACCACGTCGTTGGAGCGGTCGGATCTGAGCTGCACGCGCAACAATCCCTTGTTGGTTGCGATGGAACCGGCAGCCGCGCGATTCGCCGACTCCCGCGACGACTACGACACGTTCGCCGAGTTGGCCACGAAACTCGGTGTGGGCGAGCAGTTCACCGAAGGGCGTAGCTCGCAGCAGTGGCTCGAGCACATGTACGAGCAGTGGCGCGGATATCTGCGCGCGGGCGGCGTCTCGACCCCGGAGTTCGAGGACTTTCGGCGTGCGGGATCGTTCCGGATGCAGACCGAGGACGATCTGACGTTCTTCCAAGACTTCCGAACCGATCCGGTCGGGAACGCACTCCGCACCCCGAGTGGCAAGATCGAGATCTACTCGACGACGGTGGCGGGATTCGACTACGACGACTGCCGTGGGCATCCGATGTGGTTCGAGCCGCACGAGTGGCTCGGTGGACAGCGGGCCGAACACTTTCCGTTGCACCTGATCGCCAATCAGCCGCGCACCCGGCTGCACAGTCAGCTCGATCACGGTGCGGTGAGCCGTAACTCGAAGATTCAGGGGCGCGAGCCGATACGCATGCACCCGTCGGCGGCCGCGGCCAGGGCAGTCGCGGACGGTGACATCGTACGGGTGTTCAACGATCGCGGCTCGTGCCTGGCCGGAGTGGTTCTGGACGACGCGATGCTGGAGTCGATCGTGCAGCTGTCCACGGGAGCCTGGTACGACCCACTCGATCCGGCCGACCCTGATTCGATGTGCAAGCACGGCAGTGTGAACGTGCTGACCGCAGACCAGGGGTCGTCCTCGCTGTCGCGCGGCTGCACCGGCCAGCACGTGTTGGTGGAGATCGAACGCTACGACGAGCCACTGCCGCCGATCACAGCGTTCGATCCGCCTGTTCGATCAGGGGTCAGAACACGACCCGGGAAATGATCTCTGCGACGAGAGCCGGCTTGTCCTCGCCCTCGATCTGCAACGTTCCCGCCGTCACCATCTGTAGTGCCCCGCCGGATACCTCGTCGACGGAGACGAGAGTGGTCTGCAGGCGCACGTGGGATCCGACCTTCACCGGGTTGATGAAGCGAACCTTGTTGGAGCCGTAGTTGATCCCGAGCTTGGTGTTCTCGATGGTGTAGATCTGCCAGTTGAGCATCGACACCAGAGACAGGCTCAGGAATCCGTGGGCGATGGGCGCGCCGAACGGGCTTTCCTTCTTCGCCCGCTCGACGTCGACGTGGATCCACTGATGATCGCCGGTGGCGTCGGCGAAGGTGTTCACCCGTTCCTGGGTGATCTGCAACCAATCGCTCGTGCCGAGGTCTTCACCGACGGCGGCTTTGATCTGCTCTGGTGAGGTGAAAGTGCGCATGCTCACAGTATGGCTCGAGCGGTGCCGATCAGGATGCAGGCTTGAGCGTCAACGAGATCGAGTTGATGCAGTAGCGCTGGTCGGTCGGCGTCGGGTAGCCCTCGCCCTCGAAGACGTGGCCGAGGTGGCTGTGGCAGTTGCGGCAGATCACCTCGACGCGGCGCATTCCCAGTGTGCTGTCTTCCTTCAGGAGAACGGCGTCGCTGTCGGCCGGGTCGAAGAAGGACGGCCAGCCGCAGTGCGACTCGAACTTCTCGGTGCTGCGAAACAGCTCGGCCCCGCAGGCGCGGCACTCGTAGATGCCTTCGGTGGTGGTGTCGGTGTATTCGCCGACGCCGGGGCGCTCGGTGCCTGCCTGCCGCAGAACCGCGTACTCCTCGGGGGTCAGCTTCTCTCGCCACTGTGCGTCGGTGAGCTGGACGGCGGGAGCGGAGTTGTTGTCGGTTGCTGAACTCATGCTCTCACGCTAATACGATTTGTCGGGCTATGCCGTTTTTGCTGGTGGAGCGCTCGGCAGCAGGTAATTCGGCTCGATTCCGTCGTCCAGTCGTCCTTCGCTTCGAGCGGCGAAATAGCGTCCGACGAGAACACCGAAGATGACGACGATCAGCAGCGCCCACCCGAACGTGGTCCGGAGGTAATCCAGGGCACGGCCGGTTTCGATCCAGCGCCCGGACAGCCATCGGTCATAGTTCATGAACCCGTAGATCGCGAGCCAGGCGGGCCAGTTTCGCAGCAGCGAATTCTTCAGCACGACGGTCATGAGCAGCGGGAACAGCATCATGGAGTAGTACATCTGGCCCAGGGAGCCCAACAGCCAGTGCGCGGTGAGAATCAAGCCCGACGTGGTCGCGAAGAAGAACAGACGGTCTTCGCGGCAGTACCGGTAGAGCAACCACAGCGAGATCAGGACCATGATTCCCAGGACCGCGCGGATTCCGAGCGTGAGAAGTTCGGGAACGCCGTAGTAGCGGCCGTTGCCGACGACGGCGCTGTTGAAGTAGTCGCGAGTCTGCAGCAGGTACGGCAGCGTCCGATCGATGAAGTTCATCGGATCCACCGACAGCGGCCAGGCGATGGCCATCATCACGACGGGGATCGCGATCGAGGTGATGAAGACCTTCCACTGACGTGTCATCAACGGAAGTAGCAGCAAGGGCGCGAGCATCGGTTTTATTGCCAGTGTCAGACCCATGGCGACGCCCGCCGACAGGTCTTTGCGCTGGAGGAGGAACCCGAGGAAGGCCACCTCGCCGAGAAGGACGAAGCCGTTGAAGTTGGTGAACACCAATGTGTTGGTGACTGTTTCGCTGACGAAAGCGGCCAGCAGGAGAGCCGGAGCCGCAACCGAATCGAGCCGAAAGCCGAAGATGCGCAGCAGAATGTACAGCGCCAGCAGAATGGCTATGGTGCTGGCGATGATGAACAGCCAGCGGGACCGCTCGGGGTCGATGACGGCGATGGGGGAGAGCAGCATCGTCGCGCTCGGTTGATACAGATAGTGCGGATCGACGGAGTCGAAGTTCGCCGTGTACACCGGCTGACGGTTGAGGAATGCCAGGGCGGCGTTGTACACCGGGGTGAAATCGTTGGTGATGTCTCCGTTGACCGCTTTGATGACCACCCGCTGGATCACGGTCATGATGGCGATGGGCCAGAGGGCGTACTTGATTACCTCGGCGGTGGTCCGCCCCGTACGCGGCTCCAGAAAGCTAAGTGACACCCGGGAACGGTACCCGAGGCGATGCGTAACCAGAGCAAGGACACCCCGCGTCGGAATCCGGTACCGGGGTCAGGCGGGACAGACCGTGCCGTCGATCGGAAGCGCGGTGTCGCGTGCATAGTTCACCGCTGCGCTCTGCAGACATTGTGATCCGCCGAGGCTCGGGTGCCCGCTGCCTTGCCACGCCGCCGAGGCCACGGCCGCGCCGGTGGCCCCTACCAACCCGGTGACCGAAGCCAGCCCTGCGTTGCCGACGATCGGGTCGCCCGCGTTCGACAGGACCAATACCGGGACTTCCAACGAGGTGGGCAGAGGAATCGACGGAGCCGTCGGCCAGGACGAGCAGAGCAGGGCAGACAGCGCGGCGTCGGTGCCGTAGACCGGATATCTTTCGGCCCACTGCTCCGACAGATCGCGGACGCCCTGCGGCGACGGCCACTGCTGCCCGTCCGTGCAGCGGGAGACGAATTGACCGTCGGTGCCGTATGCGTTTCGACCTCGTTCGGCGAGGGCGGACAGCGCGGTGGTGTCGGACCCGGCCGCGGTGGACAGGGTGTTCGACAGACCGTTGGCCCGAGACGACGCGTCGCCTGCTGTCGACGCCAGGGCGAAGGTGATGCCGTCGAGAATTTCGTGGGTGGACAGCGGTGCGAACTCGCCACCGGCGGCGCGTCGGAGCAGCTGCGCCACCGCGGCCGTCGGATCACTCCCGAGTGAGCAGTTCAGTGCGACGCACCGTTGTGCGAACGCCGCGAAAGCGGCTTCCTTGCCCTGGGTTCGTTGCTCGGCCAGCGTGATCTGATCGGCGTTGACCCCCGGCGGGGAGTCGAGAATCAGACGCGAAATGTTGCCGGGAAACTTCGCTGCGTAGGCCACAGCGGTGAGCGCGCCGTTACCGGATCCGATCAAGGCGATCTGCTCGACACCCCAGAGCTGTCGGAGTCGGTCGAGATCGTCGGCGGCGTAGGTGGTTCCGAATGCGAGCTCCTGCGGCTGCAGAGTGTCGGTGCACTCGATCGTGGCATCACGTCCCGCGTCGACGGCTCGGTCGACTGCGTCGCCATCGGACCTGGTGAACTGCCCCAACGTGTCCACGGCAGACTTGGTAGGAATTTGGACCGTGTCGTCGATGCAGTCCACCGCGGTGGATCGGCCGATGCCGCGTCGATCCACCGCGACGACGGGATGCGCCGCAAGCAGTGTCGACAGCGGTCCGGCGGCCATGGTGGCCAACGTGGCGGTCGAGGATCGGTCCGAACCGGACGTGAACACCAGTGGGCCCGCATCGGTGGGCGTCGTGTCGAGCCGGGCTCGCAGGGCTCCGACAGCGAAAGTGCCGAACATCTGTCCGCTCGCATCGACGTCGGCTTCGTACTCCGCGCATTCGAGTGTCAAACCGGGAGTGGTGGAGGTGAGCCCGTACGTCCCGAGTGTCGCTGCGGTGCAGTCGGCCCAGGCCAAGTCCGTGGTCGGAACGGCGATCGCGACCGGCTTCGGCGGCGCGTCCGCCTCGGACTCGGCCGGCTGACCGGGCGATCGCTGCTCCACCGCGACGTCCGGTCGGAACGACGGACCGGCACCACAGGCCGCGCAGGTCGTGGCGAGGACGAGGACGGCGGCGAGCAACGTACGTTTCTGCGTCACCGTGCGAGGCTATCGACTTTTCGGTCTGGGCCGCGCCGCGCGTCCAGCGAACTCGTCATCGCTGCGTGAATCGAAGGCCGCTCATGTCCGGCGCACCCAGCGGGTGAGCAGCGTCCCGTCCGCGTCGCCGAGAACATGAGCCCTGTGCATCGACGTGTCTGCTGCAGAGGCGGCGTGGGCGATTCGGCCCGCTTCTCCGGACACCAGTATCGGCGAGATCGTCAGACACAGATCGTCCGCAGCTCCGTCGGAGACGAGCTGGCCGAACAGGCCGGGGCCACCCTCGCACAGGATACGAAGAAGGCCGAGTTCGGCCAGAGAGTCGACGATATCTGTCGTGCTCACCGATTCCCCGGACACCTCGATGACTGTTGCCCCTGCAGCACGAAGCGCGGCCAGCTTCGCGCCGTCGGCGGCCGACGAGGTCACCACGACGGGCTTGACCTCGGTGTCGGTGAGCAATCGAGAATCCGCCTCGATCGAACCGGAGGCGGTCACCACGACGATCGTCGGGATCGGTGCCAGTCCACTCGCCACCCGCCGTGCCGTCGATTCGGTGGACAGGGCGACTCCGCCGTAGTTCTCTGCGCGAGCGGTTCCGGCACCGACGAGGACGGCGTCGCACAGTTCACGCAGAATGCCGAACAACTGGGAATCCGCTGGGGTGCCGAGGCCCGCCGACTTACCGTTCGCGGTGACCGACCCGTCGATGCTCGCGACGAAGTTGGTGCGGATCCACGGGCGGTCCAGGTCCGCCGGGTAGGCGTACAGGGCTCGGAGGGCGTCGTCGTCGAGTGTCGATCCGACCGGAGGCTCGGTGCCCTGCACGGATGTGAAGTAGGTCCCAATATCGAGAAGCTGCATGAGACAGATCAGACCACGTCGTTACCCTCGACCAATGCCCGCACGCCTTGTCGACCGAAATCCCGTGGTCCCGTCCGATCAGCTGATCGCGCAGATGGTTCCGCCGGCGATGTTCGACGACGTCAGCTTCTCCTCGTACATTCCCGATCCCAAGGAGCCGACGCAGGCTGCCGCGGTCGCGAAGGCCGAGGAATTCGCGAACAAGGTGCAGAAGATCCGCGGCAAAGGCAAGCGCGGTCTCTTCGGGAAGAAGACTCCGGCCATCGGAGCGGGCCTCTACCTCGACGGCGGCTTCGGCGTCGGCAAGACTCACCTGCTTGCGTCGATCTACCACAGCGTTGTCGATCCCAAGGCGTTCGGCACCTTCGTCGAACTCACCCACGTGGTCGGAGCCCTCGGCTTCAACAAGGCACTCGAGGAGCTCTCGGGCCACAGCGTCCTGTGCATCGACGAGTTCGAGCTCGACGACCCGGGCGACACGATGCTGGTCTCACGGCTGCTGTCCGAGCTGTCTCAGCGCGGAGTGTCCATCGTCGCCACGTCGAACACTCTGCCCGGTCAGCTCGGTGAAGGCCGCTTCGCTGCGGAGGATTTCCTGCGGGAGATCAAGAAGCTCGGTTCGATCTTCGAGTCGGTCCGCGTCGACGGACCCGATTACCGACACCGCGATCTGCCTCCGGCCCCCGAACCCACGTCGGAGTCCGAGCTCGTCGAGCGCGCGGAGACAGTCGACGGCGCAACCCTGGACGATTTCGACGAGCTGCTGAAGCATCTGAGCACGCTGCACCCCTCGCGATACGGCAAGTTGCTCGACGGTGTTCCTGCGGTGTTCCTGAAGAACGTGCACCCGGCATCGGATCAGGCCATTGCCCTGCGCCTGGTTGTTCTTGCCGACCGCCTGTACGACGCGGGCATCCCGGTGACGGCCTCGGGCGGCAAGCTCGACGAGCTCTTCAGCGAGGAAATGCTTGCCGGCGGGTACCGCAAGAAGTACCTGCGCGCCACATCCCGTCTGCTGGCCCTGTCGCGTTTCGCTGCCGTCGGCTGACCTGCCTCACCGCCTTGTCGGGCTAGAGCTGCACCTGCATCACGTAGTCGTCGTGCGTCTGCACACCGACGACGAACGTCTTGGTGCCGACGATATCGAATCCGTGTTTCGTGTAGAACTTCTGTGCCCGCTCGTTCTGCTGGTTGACCCCCAACCACGCTCCGGCGCAGCCTCGACGGCGCGCACTGTCCAGCGCCACTGTCATCAAGCGTGTCGCGACTCCGCCACCGTGCTCGGTGGGTCGAACGTACAGTTTGCTGACCTCGGCGGTCGGTTCGTGAGAGAGAAGTGCACGGATACCGGCGTCGCTCGGGGTGCCGGCGACGAGCATCGCGTAACCGAGTAGTTCGGCGTCGCCCGTTTCGTCCACCAGAACAGTCCTGTCGAGGTCTGCGACGTAGCTCTCGAAGTTACCGGCCGACAACACCGTCGAGACGAAGTGCGAGATATCTTCGGGACGAGTCCCCGGTGGGCACGCAAGTGGAAAAGTCAGTGCGGCCAAGTCGGCCACTCGGTGTGCATCCGCCGAGCGCGCCTCACGAACGGTCACAGCTTATCGACGGCGTTCTTGGCGTCCCGCAACGACAGGCCGGTTCGATCACGTAGCAGCTTGATCGCCGCAATCGCTTTGCCCTCCGACTTGAGTGCCGTCAGCCGGGGGAGTAGGTCGTCCCAGCGCACGGGTCCGGAACTCGCAGCATCGAGAATGGTCGACGGGGCAGGAAACTGTGCCCCACGTTGCATCGCCTCGATCGCGTTCTTGGCATCGAGCAATCCGGCACCCGTTCGCTCGCGAAACACCTTGATTGCCTGAACCTTCTTGTTGGCGGACAACAGTTGGTGAATCTCTGCGCGCGCACCGTCGTCCAGACCGACCAACGTCACGTTCCGCGATGTGGCACGGGAGGCTTCCGGCTTACGGCGGGCGAGAAACCACGCCGCGAGTACGGCAGCGTCGATGAGGACCAGCGCAACGATGAACCATCCCCAGGTTGGCATAGCTCAGTACACCACTTCAGCGAGACGGGTCGAAGGGCGGGACGACGACCGAGGGATCGGACGGCGAGGTGCCGAACAGCGAGACGGCCGCCTCGAGTGTTCGACGAGCTGCGTCGTATTTCGCCGGAGCGAGATCATGGCCGGCACCGTCGATGTCGACGAGCAAGGTGGGCGCGGGAACCAGGGCGAATGCCGCCTCGAGTTCCGCGGTGGTCGCGAACGGATCCTTCGTGCCGTGCAGCACGACGGTGGGGGTCCGAAGGGCCGGCAGATGTTCGGTACGAAGCCTGTCGGGCTTGCCCGGTGGGTGCAGGGGATAGGACGTAAGCACCAGGCCGTTCACCAGGCCCGGCTGCTCCGACGCGATCATCGACCCCTGCCTGCCGCCGTAGGAGTGCCCTCCGAATGCAATGAATCCCGTCGTTTCCGCGCGCAGACGTTCGACGGCCGCGGCGATCCCCAGCCGATCGTCCTCGGACCGAGACGGATGCGGCGGCCCCTTCGCCTTACGCACGCGAAACGGAAGGTCGAACCGCAACACGGTGAACCCGGCCGCCGCCCACT
The DNA here is from genome assembly GCF_044542515.1 of Rhodococcus sp. NPDC078407. Classification (NCBI taxonomy): domain Bacteria; kingdom Bacillati; phylum Actinomycetota; class Actinomycetes; order Mycobacteriales; family Nocardiaceae; genus Rhodococcus; species Rhodococcus sp. NPDC078407. Next base: position 61,237 of record NZ_JBITUQ010000030.1, read on the forward strand.
CCGCCGCAATTTGCTGCAGCATAACCGAATTGCAGTTGCCGCCCGCCCCGTGCGTCAGGGCAAGACCTCCGCGTGACGGTATGCGCGACGTGTGAAGAAACGCGACGCCCCCGCCGAGATCGACTTCGGCGGGGGCGTCGGGACCATCGAGTTCAGGCATCGTGCGAGGAGGCTACCTTTTTCTCGGTGTCGGCGTGATCCGCGTCCGCAGAGCCGTCGGAGTCCTGGTCGTCGGTGGAGACCATCTCACCGTTGTCGTCGACCATCTCCGCGAAGGCGATGCCGGCAACGGTGCCGTTGGTACCAGGAAGGGCCACGGTGGGGCGAGCGCCGGGTCGATAGCGCTCGTCGAGGCCCTCGACGGACTTCTTGGCCTCCTCCAGGGTGGCATCGTCGACTGTGGGTTCGCTTTGAGCATCGTCCGACACGTGAGTGTCCTTCCGTCGAAGTGTGTGCGTCGTCTCCACTGTGCACTGCTATGGCGTGAATCACCACCTTCTGTTCCGTGGATATGCACGAAGACCCGTCGGAAACCCCTGATCGACAGCGCAACCCGAACACGTCGCGACAACTCTGGGCAGCGAACTCTCGCCAGAAACGGACGAATGCCGCACACTCATCTCACGCTTGCGCACCAGAAGGAATTCATGGACGACTCGGTACTGATCTCGACGTTTCTGCCCATCGCCCTCGCGGTCATCATGTTCGGACTCGGCCTGTCTCTGACCGTCGACGATTTTCGGCGTACGGCGCGCACGCCGAGGGCCGTTGTCGTCGCCCTGGCTCTTCAAATCTTGGTGCTACCGGTTCTCGCCTTCGGGCTGATACTGCTGTTCGACCTACCGCCATTGCTTGCGGTCGGTGTGATGCTGCTGGCCGCCTCGCCGGGCGGAACCACCGCAAATCTGTTCTCGCACCTGTTCCGTGGGGACGTCGCACTCAACATCACCCTGACTGCGGTCAATTCGGTGCTGGCGGCCGTCACCATTCCCGTCATCACCAACTTCGCCATCGCCTACTTCGATGCCGACGGCGAATTGGGCCTACAGTTCGGCAAAATCGCGCAGGTCATAGCTATCGTCTTGATTCCGGTGGCATTCGGAATGCTCGTGCGCAGTCGCTCGCTGGCGTTTGCCGAACGTGCGGATCGACCGGTACGGATCTTCTCCATCGTCATCTTGGTGTTGGTGGCGGTCGGCGCCCTCATCGGCGAGCGATCCAACGTTGTCGGTTACCTCGAACAGGTCGGATTGGTGACGGGGTTGTTCTGCCTCGCAAGCCTCGCCATCGGCTACGGTGCTGCGCGACTGCTGAAGATGGGTGAGCCGCAGTCCATCGCGATCTCGATGGAAATCGGAATTCACAACACCACCGTGGCCCTCACGGTCGCGTTGAGCGTGCTCGAGAGCACCGAAGTAGCGATACCGGCCGCCGTCTACTCATTCCTCATGTACGCACTGGCCACAGCATTCGGCTATCTGGTCACCGGACGGACCCGCGCACAGGTCTCGTCATGAGGTAGGGCAGCACAGATAGCAGGGACATCGACGCAGAAAAGTCAGGCCCCCTCGAAAGGGGGCCTGACTTTGTCGAACTGTGGTGCGCGATACTGGGATTGAACCAGAATCTATGCGGTGAGGCGATAATTCGTCTGACCAGGGTAAGAAGTCCTTTGACCTGGCGATGAATGAAACAGTAGCGCATGACACTTGTGGACACAAGCGCACTCTGGGTTACTCTGTTATTGCATGTTTATTGCATGAACTGAGGAGGAGTCGTGGCTGGTCGGACGCGGAGAAGCTTCGGGCGTCTGCGGCAGGTGAAACCGTCATTGCGTTGGCAGGCTTCGTATGTGGGGCCGGATGGGTTGTTGCACAACGCTCCTTCGACGTTTCAGGCGAAGGATGATGCTGAGGCGTGGTTGACGGATAGGCGTCGGGAGATCGACCGCAATCTGTGGTCGCCTCGGGCGGGTCAGGCTGATGAGCCGTTGGTGACCTTGGGGGAGTTTGCTGAGGCGTGGGTGGCTCAGCGGGACTTGAAGACGAGAACCCGTGAGCACTATCGGAAATTGCTTGACGTGTATGTGCTCCCCACGTTCGGTGATGTTGATCTGAAGGTGATCGAGCCGGCGTCTGTGCGTCGTTGGTGGGCTACGTGTGCGATCGGTAAGCCGACGATCAGGGCGCATTCTTACGGGCTGCTGAAGTCGATTTTGACGACGGCTGCGGGGGATGGGCTGATTGTGTCGAATCCGTGCACGATTGTCGGTGCGGGAAGTTCTAAGCGGGTTATCAAGATTCGGCCGGCGTCCTTGTCTGAGCTGGAGACGTTGGTTGCTGCGATGCCGAAGCAGTATCAGGCCATGACGTTGTTGGCGGCGTGGTGTGCGTTGCGGTTCGGTGAGTTGACCGAGTTGCGGAGGATGGATCTCGACTTCGCTGAGAACGTGGTGAAGGTTCGTAGGGGTGCGGTGCGGGTTGATGGCGGAAAGTTTGAGGTGACGACTCCGAAGTCGGATGCGGGTGTTCGTGATGTGGCGATTCCGCCTCACCTGCTGCCGGCGTTGACGACGCATCTGGATGACCATGTTGGGTTCGCGAAGAACGCGCTGCTGTTTCCCGCAGCGCATGGCGGACATCTTGCACCGTCCTCGTTGTACCGCCACTTCTACAAAGCGCGGGCTCTGGCAGGGCGTGACGATCTGCGTTGGCACGACTTGAGGCATACGGGCGCTGTGCTGGCTGCAAGTACGGGTGCGACCTTGGCTGAGTTGATGGGGCGGCTGGGTCATTCGACGCCTCAGGCTGCGATGCGCTATCAGCACAGGGCTGGTGGGCGGGATCGAGCTATCGCTGATGCTCTGAGTGAGTTGGTCACGCCTGGACAGGGGCTTGCGCAATCAGACTAGCTGTGATTTGATGTTGCGACTCGGTTCGAATACCTGTTCGACTGAGTGGTTTGAGACTGTAAGCGACTAGAAATCCACGTATGGGCCGCTCTGTGAGCCGCCTGGATGTCGCGCCCGTCCATACCGTTGAGCGCGCAAGATTTGCGCCGCTCCGGCATGCGTTTTTCACGGGAGTGTTCAATTTGTCTACACGTCGACTGATCTCTATTTCTGCTGCTGCGGCCGAGTTGGGTGTGTGCGATCGGACGATCCGCCGCTATCTGGCGTCGGGCCGGTTGAAGGGTTACCGCGTGGGTGGTCGGATGATTCGGGTGGATGCCGCGCAACTTGATATGGCCTTGTCGCCTATCGGTGTTCAGGGTTAAACGGGCCATCCGGTTGCGCAGAAATGTGCCCGACCGTGTCGACGGTCTCGTAATTCCCCAGGGGTAGTTGTCACGTAATTCCCCAGGTCCGGAGCTGCTGTGGTGAGGATATCGGTGACGGGCTCGGTTGT
>NZ_JBITUQ010000031.1:0-48228 GCF_044542515.1 Rhodococcus sp. NPDC078407
AACTCCTCTGGGAACGCTTTCGGCATGGTGAACATCCTTCCACCGTGAGGAGCGATCCTCACAGATCAGATGTCAACCAAACCTGGGGCAGTCCCAATCGTCCTTCGGCCGCTCAGCCGGTCTTGATAAAACTGATACCTGCTGCGTCGGCATCCGGGGTGAACCTCATTTCGCGTGTCGAGGTCGAACCGATCGCGGTGGGCGCGTGCGCGCAGACTCGCCCGCCTCCATGCCCGGGCGGGTTGTTCGCTCATCCTGTTCTGCTGATGACGGCTACGAGTGCCAGGAATACGGCGGTCCCGGTGGCACCGAGAATCGCGGCGCTGAGGAACCCGCGTTCGGGGTCGAGTGCCCACGCCGCGCAGGTGATCAGCACGAGCGCTACGCCGCTCCAGAACAGATAGGTGCGGCGGGGGACAGATCGAGGGTGTTTCGTCACGGCGTGCCGGCGGTGCTGTCAGCTGCGGGACTGTTGGCTGCGGTGTTGGTGGGTGGGGGAGCAGGTAGTGCGGTGACGTCCTGGTCGTCGGCGAAGACGAGGGTCCTGGAGTCCAGGGCGATCGCCCAGCGGTGTGGGGGCGTCCAGGTGCGACCGAGGGTGTCTGCGGGCAGGAGGTAGTCCCCGAAGTCCTCGACGAGTGTCCCTGCAGAGGTGGTCCCGTCGGGGCGGTGCACTTCGATGATGTCACCAACCGAGAGGGCTCCGGTGGTGGTTTGTTTGGGATCGGTCATAGTTCAGCATTGAAGCAGGCCGGTCAGCCGCTGATTCGCGGTGGTCTCGACGCCTCGCCTGCGGACAACGCCGATAACGTCGTGGGTATGGGGCCGTGTACAACAACGGAAGAGTGATGGTGATCTGTCACCGCCACCGGGCGAAAACCGTCCCCGTTCTATTTCCGATGAAACCCTGTTCGGTTGACGGGTTGTTCACTCATCGAGAGACAGACCGCGCCGGTGGTAGCGGTGCTCTGCGTACCAAGCTCGGTCCATTTTGCGGCGCAAGACCAGACTGTTACTGCGTTTTCTGTGCCGACGATTCATCTGCTGCTGACTCTCGGGCAATGTTTTCGTCGGTGTGCTGCGGGTACTAGCGTCAGGTGAGTGAGAACGATGATGTCCCGTCCGCACCGGTGGATGCCGACCCGGATGATCCGCGCAAGGCCGACTCGCCGACGGAGTTGACGAAAACGTCGTGGCTGTTCGTGCTTCGCAAGACTGCGCGTGAGTTCTCGCGTGATCAGTGCACCGATCTCGCGGCAGCGTTGACGTACTACGCAGTGTTGTCGCTGTTTCCCGCTGTGTTGGCGATCGTGTCGCTGCTCGGTGTGTTCGGGCAAGGACAAGCCACCGTCGATGGTGTGTTGCAGATCGTGTCCGATCTGGGACCCTCCTCGGCGGTGGAGACGCTGCGGGAGCCGATCACGCAGTTGGTGTCCGCTCCGGCCGCAGGGTTCGCTCTGGTTACTGGTGTTGCGGGTGCGTTGTGGTCGGCGTCGGGGTATGTGGGGGCGTTCGGGCGGGCGATGAACCGAATGTACGAGGTCGAGGAAGGGCGTCCGGTCTGGAAATTGCGGCCGGTGCTGTTGCTGGTGACGGTGGCGGCGCTGGTGCTGATTGCTCTCGCGGCGGTGATGCTCGCGGTCAGCGGACCGGTAGCAGCCGCGGTGGGGGATGCGGTCGGTCTCGGCGATACCGCGTTGACGGTGTGGAACATCGCACGGTGGCCGGTCGTGCTGGTCATCGTCGTTCTCGCGGTCGCGTTGTTGTATTACGCGACTCCGAATATTCAGCAGCCGAAGTTTCGGTGGATCAGCAGCGGAGCAGTGGTGGCGATCGTGGTGTGGGTCGCCGCGACGATCCTGTTCGGGTTCTACGTCGCCAATTTCGGCAGCTACAACAAGACCTACGGATCGTTGGCCGGGGCGATCGTGTTCCTGCTGTGGTTGTGGATCACCAACCTTGCGTTGCTGTTCGGTGCCGAACTCGATTCCGAACTCGAACGTGGCCGACAACTGCAGGCAGGGATGGTCGCCGAGGAACGTTTGCAGCTCCCACCCCGAGATACTCGGGTGTCGGAGAAGAACGAGGAGAAAGATGCCGCCGCCGTCGACGACGGACGACGGCTTCGGCACCAACATGCCACGGCACATTCCAGCGGTGCTGGGCAGCGCGATGACAGACACAATCGCACGACACACGGCGACGAAAAGCCGTTGCCTGTACCTGTTTCCGGCTCCAGCACTGGCGGAGACATCACTTCGAATCAACATATGCAGGGAGAAACAATGAACGCTCATTCCGGGCCACCGTCGGAGGAAGCCCGCACTTCGGCTGCGGATCTGTCGACAGTGCAGCTCGTCGAACGTTTGACCGATCAGGTGTCGACGCTGGTGCGCAGCGAGATCCGCTCAGGCCTCGAGGAAGTGAAAAGCAAAGGCACCCGGCTCGGCATCGGTATCGGTATCACCGGTGCGGGCGCACTGCTGCTGTTCTTCGGTCTCGCCACTCTGATAGCAACTGCAGTGCTGGGGTTGGCGACAGTGCTGTCGGCGTGGCTGGCAGCGCTGATCGTCGCCGCCGCAGTCCTGGTGGTGGGAGGGGTTTTGGCTGCGGTGGGGACCTCACGCGCGAAGAATGCGGTACCTCCGGTACCGGCAGAGACCGTCGCCAGTGTCAACGACGACATCACCGCCATCAAGAAGGGAATCCGATGACCGAGAACAAGCACGTTGCACGTGGTAACGAGACAGGCGAGGAGGCGCACGTGACAGACCCGCCAGTAGCGCCGGTGCCGGATATCGAACAGCAGCGCGCCGAACTCGCCGAGACGGTGGCGGCGCTCGCCGACAAAGTCGATGTGCCTGCGCGGGTGCGCAGTGAAGCAACCGTTCAGGCGGAGAAGGCCAAGACATTGGCTCAGGACAATCCGCAGGTCGCCGCGGCCGCTGTCGGGACCCTGGTCGCGGCGGTAGTGCTGGTTGTGTTCTCGCGTCGTCGCCGTGCGCGGCGGTTGCTGCGATGAGTGCGGTGTCGAAAGCGGTGTACAAACCGCTGTCGCTGGCTACCAGCGTGCTCGGCGGGGTACTTGCCGGGGTGGTGTTCAAGCAGGTGTGGAAACGTATCGGCGACAACGACACCTCGACTCCCGACCCGAAAGACCTGAGCCGCACCGTCCAAGAGGTGCTGATCGCGGCCGCCATTCATGGCGCGGTGTTCGGGGTCGTCAAAGCCGCCGTCGACCGTGCCGGAGCGAAAGGCTACCGCGCTCTCGCCCACGAAGACCCCAGCTGATCACGAGAGCCTTACACAGGCGTCCGCACTCGATCGGCGGTCTGGTGCGGCTTCCCGTTCGACGATGCCGAAACGTCGATAGAAAACGACTACGAGTTGTCGGAACGGCGATGCACTCAGGGATGGTGTCAGTTTCAGAAGTAGGCTGCACGATTTGCTGGGGTTTTACCCGTGATTGCAGTCGTCTTCTGACATTCTGAGTGCAGAAGTGAACTGCACAAGCGGCACCACAGGTCGGGGTGTTCAAGGCTGTGGTGGGGGTGGGCGGCCGATGTGCGGACGGGTCGATACGTCGACCAGAATCATCGGTATGACGGAAGAGCGGTCGGCAGAGACTTTTGTGGGGTTCGCGGTGCGCTGGGAACCCTATGGAGGTGCCGATGACGAAGACATCTTCGTGGCGTTCGGGATTTCGGGTGCGGAGTATCGGCGCCGGTTGTGGTGGGCCTTGAATCTGCCCAGTGGCCCAGACCTGGACGACGATGTCCGTGATCGACTCCGTGAGTACGCCATGCGTACCACGCGCCTACGCCGTCGTCGGGGCGGTAGCGAAGTTCGCGATGCACTCAGTGGCGTGTGGAAATGGGGTGATTCCTACGGTGATCGCGACGTGAATCGACTTCCCACCAGCGAGGGCGATCAACGCGAGGATCAGTAGTGTCGATGACGTTTGTCAGTGTCAGAAGTTGGCTGCACTTCGTGCTGACGCCGGGTGTTGGCCTGGGGAACCTTTGGTGCGGTTTCGCAGCGCCCGCGTGATGTCGATGATCGTCATGGCCAGCAGGACTGGTATGGCAATGCTTAGTACGGCCGCGGACCCGATGACCGAGGCAACCAGAATTGAGTAGATGTCCACCGGTCAGGTCTTGTCGCTGATGTCGTTCGGTGTTGTCGGTGCTGTCGTCGACGGTTCGGATTTGTGGTGCTCGATGATGTCGGCGTCGTCGGCGAAGATCAGCGTTCCGTCTTCCGACGCGATGGCCCATCGATGGGGCATGGCCCAGTCTCGGCCGGCGGCGGGGACGGTCAGCAAGTAGTCGGCGAAGTCCTCGACTACGGTCCCGGTAGCGGTGCCGCCCTCTAGGCGTCGCACTTGGAGTGTGTCACCAATGGTGGGTGGTGTCGTTGTGATCTCTACCGGTTCGGTCATGACGGAATTGAAGCAGACGAATTCTCGTGGCTGATCATGCGTCCATCGATTTTCAAAGTCGTCGATGTGCCCGAGACCCCCACGGTGGCAGCTTCGGAAGTTGACTCGCATCGGCCCGGCGGGCCATGTGCGAGAAACGGCGATTGGCGGTGGGCTATTTCAAGTGCCGGTACAGCGTCGATCGCGACACTCCGAGCACTTCTCGGATGTCGGTGAGTGACATTCCGCCGGTGCGCATTCGCTTCGCTTGTTTGATTTGCGTCCCGGACATCGCCGGTGGTCGGCCACCGAGTCGCCCTTGGGCGCGTGCCACTGCCAGTCCGAGGTTGGTGCGTTCGCGGATGAGGTTGCGTTCGAATTCCGCCAATGCTCCGAAGATGGAGTAGATCAGCTTTCCGCCGGAGGTGGTGGTGTCGATCGCTTCGGTCAACGACCGGAACCCGACGCCATCGACGTCGAGCTGCTCGACCGTTTCGAGGAGATGGGGGAGTGATCGCCCGAGACGGTCGAGTCGCCACACGACCAACGTGTCGCCGCGCCGCAGATGCGAGAACAGATCCGACAGCTGCGGCCGAGACGTCGTCGCACCCGACGCTGTCTCCGTCCACACTCTCGAACACCCGGCAGCGCTCAAGGCCTCGCTCTGCGCGTCGGCGCTCTGATCGGTCGTCGACACCCTCGCGTAGCCCAGAAGTTCTCCCACAGGGTCGAGTGTGTCACAACTCGTCGTAGGGACACATTTCGGCGTGTCGGTTTTGAACATGAGTTCTGACACACACGCTCATCGTCCTTGCCGTGTCAAATCCAGGGCGTGTCTAAAACGAAGGTTAAAGACACGTAGTCATAAGTGAGCGCCTAGGTTCGGACAATCGGGCAGTCAAAGCACCAAAGGAGCAATCTAGCGTTTTCGCTAGATTACTTGAGAGGTGTCAAGTGCAGCGCACTTCTGAACTCGTGCACTCGTCTTCTGAAACTGACAACCCAATCTGTCCACCAGCGCCGGAGCTGTGCCAAAAACGTAGGCTAAACACGGAGTGTCAAAACAGGGAATATCAGTGAGTTGTGGCACGCTTCGGCCTTGTGGGACACAAATACGGGTATGCCAGGGTCTCGACGGCTGAACAGACTCCGGCTCTGCAGAGCGACGCACTGACGGCGTTCGGGTGCGAGCGCATCTTCACTGACACGGTCAGCGGGTCGACGACTGTCCGGCCGGCACTGAACCATTTGCTCGAGACACTGTTGGCGGGCGACACGCTGTGTGTATGGCGGCTCGACCGCCTTGGCCGCAACCTTCCGCATCTGATCGAGCTCGTCACCGACCTCAAGGCCAGGGGAGTGGCGTTCGCATCCGTGACCGAGCAGATCGACACCAGCACCGCTAACGGCGAGCTGATCTTCCATATTTTCGGCGCACTTGCCTCGTTCGAGCGTCAACTGCTTCGCGAGCGGACCAACGCCGGTCTGGCCGCGGCTCGCGAACGAGGGAAAGTCGGTGGCCGTCCGCCGGCCCTGTCGACGACGAAGAAACGTGAAGCGACTCGAATGCGCAACCAGGGCAGTGCTATCGGAGACATCGCCGACGTGCTCGGTGTCAGCAAACGCACCCTGTACCGACACTTCGAGCAGACACGGCGCTGAGTGACCCCACTATGTCGATGACTCCACATCCGTGTCGATAGATCCGGACGTCGTGCCCGAGTCTCCGTCCCTCCCCTTCTGGACGCGAGCCAGATCGCGCGCCTCCAGCATGTTCAAGTCCTCACCCGCGGCGTTCTTCCAACTGATACGACCGTTGTTGCTTCCGCCGACCAGAACTGCGCCGGCCGCCGAGGGGCTGTCGAACAGTTCGTCGACCTGAAATACGAAAGCCTCATCGGTCAATGCAGCGCGACCACTGCTAATCAGGGACTCCCGTGTGGCCTTGAGGCGTTCGGTCGCGGCACCGCGGAAGTCCGGCCGGCCGCGAGAACCGCTCTTGACGACAAGACCTTCTGTCGTGAGGTATCCCGTTGCCGCACAGTCCGATTCGCTGAAGTAGAGAAGCTCGGTGGTGTCTTCGTCGGTTCTTCTCGATCCACTGCTGGCCGGTTGGATAGAGTCGAGGATCGGTGCGCCGAGCGTGGTCAGCAGTATCGAGATCGTGTCCAAGAATTCGTGGCAGTCCGCCTCGAGTGGGTCCGGGGTGAACGGGTTGCTGGCGTCGTTGCCGTTGGTCAACGTATACCGGTCTGCACGTCGAGCGGCTTGTATCGACAGCCACTCCAGGTAGGCCACGTGTGTGGAGGTCCATTCGTTGGTCAGGGACACCGCGACCATCGCCCGTTCCCAGTCTTTCGAGGAGTGTTGCCCCAATCGTGTACTGACGTTGCCGGTTTGTCCGATGTAGGCCGTTCGGTCGTCGTCGTTATCACCGAACAGGTAGTACACGCCGACCTGTCTTGATACTGACAGCTTGGTGAATTCGGTCAGGAGCGTTCGGGGTACATCGAACACGCGGACGGTCCTCGTGGTCAGGCTGGCGACACGAATGCCGGCCGGATTCCCGCCGGGCAGGTAGATCTGAATCGTTTGTGCGCGCGCCATCAGCCGACGCCCCTCGCATCGAGAGACTTCACGATTTCCACCGTCCTGACGGACACGGTGGTGACCTTCTTGATCAGCTCGACGATGTAGGTCGGGTCGTCGTGTTCGTCGCACCAAAGGTTAGGGTCGTTGACGATTCCCGACGCCTTGTCGGTCTTTATTTGGTAGCGGTCGATGATCCACGCCAACGCCGAACGTGAGCCGAGCAAGTATTTCTCTGCCTCGGGTGGGATGCCGGCGATGGTGACCTTTGGGTTGTAGACGATCGCAGTGTGGTCATCTTTGGTGCGCCACTTCATCTTCTGCACTCGCCACGTCTCACGATCGTGTTCGTCGGCACCGGCCTTTATCTCGACATTGAGCGGGTACGGATCGACGTCCTCGTACCGCATATGAAGGCCGCCGAGCTGCTCGCCGGCGTCGGCGAGCTGGGTGAAGCGCTCCAAGCTTTCAGGGGTGGGGATGTGAGGGAGCATCTTCTTCAGATCCGCCGCATACGTCTCTCGGTAGGCGGGGGCATGCAGCTGCCCGTACACCGACCAGAAGATTTGATCCTTGGTCACGGGAGCGCCCACTGCAGTCCGGTAGACCTGGAGGATTTCGTCGGTGATGTTGTCGACCCGTCGGTAGCCCCACTCGTCGACACTCGAATCATCTGCTGAAGTACCAAAGTCGAACTCGCCGACCGCGGCCCCGTCGACCCGTTCGTAGGTGTGGCGGGGAAAGTACTGCCCACTGCCTGATCCCCAATACGACAAGTCTGGGATCGTGTCCGTCGCCAACGTCGAAAATGGCTTGTCCGAGCCCGCTCCCACGACGTAGAAGCCGAAATTCGTGTGGTCGGGGGTGGGGAACATCGAAGGGAGCCTGCCAGGACGGTCATTCAGTGACTTGTCAAAGTAGACATGGCTTCTTTGAAATGGCCGATAAGCGCTCTCGCGGTATGAAGAAGCCTCTTCGCGAATGACCCTATGCGCGTCGATCGACGCCAACAGTGAGCTGCTCCACGAGATGCTCTTGGGATCGCGGTTCACCACGTCCTGTAGGCGTCCGTTCCCCCTTTGAGCCTCTGCGCGATGAAGTTCCGCTTGGTAGAAGGTGAGCGTCCTGCCGACCTGTTCGCGGAGCGAGTTCGAGGAGAAGCTGTAGACCCAGCTATCTCGGTTGGTCTTAAGTCCGCCTGAGAAAGTTCGGAAGACGACGGCTTCCGTAGCGCCACGGCTCGCGATCGCCGGCCATGAGCTGAACGTACTGTCTCGCTGGCTGATCCAGTCGCCGTGCGCGTTCGGCTGCACACTCTGCCATTCGAGGTTCTCGATGGTGCTCGTCTCGACGAGGCGGAGTTTTTCTGCGCGGTCGAGGTAGTCACCGATATCTCGGTAGTGGATCTGTACGGGTCCTGTGTGTTTTTCGTTCTTAACACCGACGAAAATGACGATGGTGGAACGGCTTCCGGAGCCGAATACCTTGCCGCCTTCTCGTCGGGAGAGTTCGCCGGCTGTGCGTTGGTTACCGCGTAGATTGTAGATCCACAGGTGGGCGAACTCGTCGGCCATGCTCAGCCGCACTCCGTCCGCCGTGTTGCCGTCGATCCATCCTCCGTTGGAGACGAATGCGACTATTCCGTGGTCGCCGACGCGGTCGGTGGCCCATCGGTAGGCGCGGTAGTAGGAGTCGTAAAGGCTGTTCTTGAGCTGCGCCGTCGAGCGGCCGGCGTAGGTCGCGGCGATACGGGCGTCGAGAGTGGGGTAGCTGAGGTTGGCGTTGTTGTCGTTGGCGCTGTCCTGCCCGACCGAGTACGGCGGGTTACCTAGGATGACGTTGATCGGGGCTGCGACCTGTTTGAGGATGCGGTCGTTGTTCTGCGGGAACATGATCGCGTCCATGCTGTCGCCGTCTTCGGAGATCTGGAAGGTGTCGGTAAGTACGATTCCCTCGAACGACTCGTACTGCCCGTCCTCGCCATTTGGGGTTTCCAGAGCGTGATAGGTGGTCTCGATGTTGACTGCCGCAATGTAGTACGCGAGAAGCATGATCTCGTTGGCGTGCAACTCTTCCCGGTACTTGCGTGCAAGGTCGTCGGGGAGAATGAGCCCGGATTGCAAGAGTCGGGTGAGGAAAGTGCCGGTCCCGGTGAACGGGTCGAGGATATGGACGCCTGTGTCGGTGAGGCCCTTCCCGAAATGCTCCTTGGAGACGTGGTCTGCGGCGCGGAGGATGAAGTCGACGATCTCGACGGGGGTGTAGACGATGCCGAGAGCGTCGGATTGCTTCTTGAACGCGACACGGAAGAATCGTTCATACAGTTCGGCGATGACCTGCTGTTTGCCGTCAGCGCTGGTTACTTCGGAGGCCCGGATACGGACCGAGTCGTAGAACGAGTCGAGGCCGGCGGTCTCCGATTCGAGGTTGGCGTCGCCGAGGGTGTCGAGCATCTGCTGCATGACGATCGAGACGGGGTTGTGCGCGGCGAAGTCGTGGCCGGCGAACAGGGCATCGAAAACCGGTTTGGTGATGAGGTGTTGGCTGAGCATGCTGATTGCGTCGTCGCGGCTGATGGAGTCGTTGAGGTTGTCACGTAGCCCGGTGAGGAACTTCTCGAACTGCTCGGCTGTCTCTGGCGAGGCACCGGTGAGGAGGGCGTTGATGCGGGCGATCTGGGCGGCGGCGATGTCGGCGACGTCGGCGGCCCACTGTTCCCAGTAGACGCGGGTGCCGACCTTGTCGACGATGCGCGCATAGATCGCTTCCTGCCACTCCGAGAGTGCGAACAACGCCATCTGCGACGCCACCCCACCGCTCCCACCTTCGCCGTTGTCCGGCTTCGGATCGGTGTCCGGGGTGGGGTGTCCGTCACCGATCGTTTCGTCGGAGTCGGTGGTCGGGCCGATGTGGCCGCCCAGGAGTCGATCGTTCCCCTGGCCGGCTTTGGCTTGTTTGGTGGTGGCGTTGAGGGCGATGGAGTTGACCATCGCGTTGAACCGATCATCGTGCGCCCGTAGAGCGTTGAGGACTTGCCACACCACCTTGAAGCGGCGGTTGTCAGCGAGGGCCTGCGACGGTGACACTCCGGCGGGCACGGCGACGGGCAGGATGATGTACCCGTAGTCCTTTCCGGGGGAGAGGCGCATGACGCGGCCCACGGACTGGACGACGTCGACAACAGAATTACGGGGGTGAAGGAACAACACGGCATCGAGAGCCGGGACGTCGACGCCCTCGGACAGGCAGCGTGCGTTGGACAGGATGCGGCATTCACCCTCGGGGACTGGCGCTTTGAGCCACGACAATTGTTCGTTACGCCGCAGAGCGTTGAAAGTTCCGTCGACGTGGCGCGCGGACACGACAAGGTCTCGGTTGGTGGCGTCGACCTGTTCGCCGTCGTTCTCGTTCTCGTCGAGGAGGGCGCGATAGGCATCGACCACGTCGGGGAACACTTCGGCGACCTGCTTGGAGGCGGCGATGTCCTTGGCGAACGCCACGGCCCGTTTCATCGGGGGCGCGCCGACAGTGAACCCGTCTCCGTCGGGGGAGCGGCCGGCGCGTTTGGCGAGACCGTTCCAGCAGCCGACGATCTTCGAGGCATCGTCGAGTTGGAGTTCGGCGAAGTTCCCGGCGAGCTGTTTCTGCATAGGGGCTGCGACGAGGTCCTCGTCGACGGTGAGCACGATGACCTTGTAATCGGTGAGCAGCCCCCGTTCGACGGCGTCACCGAAGGACAAGCGGTGCAGCTCGGGGCCGAAGATGTCGACATCGTCCATCGACGACAACTCGGCGGAGTGGTCGGCGGCCTTCTCCTTGACTGCGTCGTCGAAGATCCGCGGCGTGGCCGTCATGTACAGCCGCCGTGACGCTTTCAGGAACTCGGCGTCGTGAACCCGGACGAAGTTCGATTCGTCCGCACCGGCGACGGTGACACCGGTGGTGCGGTGCGCTTCGTCGCAGATCACCAGATCGAACGCATCCACCCCCAGCCCTTGCGCCGCAGCGACCGTCGGCAGGGACTGGTAGGTGGTGAACACCACGGTCAGCCCTTTGGAGCGTTTCCGGTGCGCCATGTGCGCTGCGAGGTTGTCGGGGTCGGTGGTCACCGGGATCGCGACGTCGACGGTGCTGTAGTCCTCGGCGGAGCGGGAGACTTTCGAATCCGAGCACACCGCGAACGCGCGAATGTCGAGCTGGGTTTGCGCAGTCCACTCGCGCAGTGTCTGCGAAAGCAAGGAGATGGAAGGGACCGCGAACAAGATGCGTGCACTGCCGCCGGCCTCGGCAGCCGTGCGTTCGGCGATCTTCAGAGCGGTGAACGTCTTTCCCGTTCCGCAGGCCATGATCAGTTTCCCGCGGTCGTTGCCGGCGGAGAACCCGGCGAAAACAGCGTCGATCGCCTCGACCTGGTGTGCGCGGGGCTCGTTGCGGACCGCTTCACTCAACTCGACCGTCAGCTCGCCCTGCGGCCATGCGATGTCCCAGTCGATCGGGGCCTCGGCGATCTCGGCCAGACCGATCCGTTGGACGGGGATGGTCTGGTGGTTGATGGCGTCTTCGGCGTTCTTTCCCCACCGGTCGGTGGTGGAGATGATCACGCGGTTGGTGAACGACCGATCCCCATCGGCGGTGGGAAATGTTTGTCCGGAGGCGGTGAAGAACGAGTCGAGATCGCCTTTGCTCAACGTGGTGGTCGGTTCGTAGAACTTGCACTGGATCGCGGTGTAGTCGCCGGTGTCGCGTTCGCGGGCGACCAGGTCGATGCCGGTGTCGGCCTTACCTTGACGGTCGGGCCAGTCGATCCACCGCCACACCTGCTCGTACTGCTGCGACAGCGTCGGATCGAGCTCGAAGTATCGAACCATCAGCTGCTCGAACTTGGTGCCCCGCTCCGAATTCGACGGCTCACCACGGAACGCTTCGATAACCTCGTGCACACTCGCCATGACCTACCGAAACCACCTCAACGTCGGGGACGATCAGACCGAGTATGCCGCTTACATCGACGACAACCGCCATCCACGGGGACTCTTCGGCGTTTCGGTCACGGAAGAGGTCGTGGCCCAGCGGAGTCTTCCTGGTAGAGCCGCAGACGCATAAAGTTCCGGTGTTGAATCCTCGAGTGCGACGGGGCGTGTCGCCGCTGAGCCTGCACGGTCGGAGTCAGGGTTGTTCGCGCGCCGCGGCCTGGACAGCACTGGCGAGTTCGGAGAACGAACATTCGACGGGATCGTGCGAGAGCAGACTGCTCAACACAATCGACTTCTGCTCCCCGAACCTGGAGTTGAGGCGCTGGGTAGACATCACGTAGAAGTCCCACTGGTCTAGGTCGAGCGGGTCGGCGGTGGCCCGATCGGTTCGTTTGAAGACACAGAAGACGTAGACGTCGGCCTGCCGCTTCCGTTGCGCGGCAATTGTGTTCGTCGTCGCGTCCCAGCCGTTCGTTGGCTGGATCCCGAAGCTGATCGTCGACAACCTCTTCTGCTTCCAACTTTGCAGGTAGGCAGACGATTTCACCTCGACGCGAATTCCCCCTTCGGTCAGTAGATCAGAAGCATCCCACTCCACTCGGACTCCATCGGCTACGCATCCGAGTGCGAGTCCGACAATGTATTCGGCGAGAACACCGCGTTGAGCGTTACCGATGAGATCCGAGCACGCCCAACGCCAGAACTGGCGAAGGTCCGATCCGATCGACTGCCCCTGCTGTGTGAACGGCTCGTCGCCAGTCTTCGGTGCTGTCACGAGTGGGTCGCAGTGGTTCGTGAGCTCGATCGACGAGCATTCGGCCACGTCGAACGCATACCGGGTCCCGTGGTGGTCGTGCAGCATCGCACTCGATGGGTCGAGATGCCGATGAACTCGAAATCGACGGCCATGAAAATTCTCCCTCGATCGGGCAGGTGAACGCAACTAGCTCTTCCGAGGTCTACTCATGTGCCGCCAGATCGAGTGGTCGAGTGCCGACACCGGCATATCCATTCGCCTCGCAGCGTCGGTCACCAGCCGTGAGACTTCTTCGCTCCCGAGTCTGCGACCCAACGCCTCCACCACGAATCGAGTGACGAGAGTGTCGGCTTTGACGCCGTCGTGGCCGACCAGCATGAGGAAGTAGTCCCACGTCACCGGGCCCAAGCCGCGAGTTTCGCAGTACGCGGCTCGCTGCGCTGCAGAGTCCCGATCGATCTCGGATGCGCGGCGCGCGCCCGACGCTGCGAGCCGGCCGGCAGCAGAGACGATCGCCTCAGCCTTCGGCACACCCCCGGTCTTCTGCTTGTTGTCGAGCACCGTTTGAAGCCACTGCGGGTCGGCCTCACCCAATACGCCGAGGTCGTCCCAACTTTGCCTGCCGGACTCGGCCTTGTACCGCTTGATCGCGCCGCGTACGCCCGTGTCGGCGGAGACTCCGTAGACCGCTCTGATCGACAGAACCGCGTCGATCAACGCCAGTTCCACGTTCCCCGGCCATCCGTCCGGGGCAGCGTGCATCTCAGTGATCTCAGCTGTGAGGTGCTCGACAAGTATGTCGACATCGCTTGCGTCAGTTGTCGCCATTGCGTTGGATCCCCTTCTGGGTCGATGGGAGCGGACGTTACCGGCCGGCGCCGACCTATTTGCACAGATCTCGTCATCGACGACCACAGTTCGTCGTACGAGCGAGGGTAAGGCGGTCGACTCAGGTTCCGGTTGCTGCCTGCGATAGCCCAGGGTGAGACCGGCGGACGTTCGGCTATCCGCGGATAACGATCTCGATGGCGTCGACATCGACGTCATACGTCTTCGCCAGACCGGCCTTCGCTTCCCGGATCGTCAACGCGGCGACCTCCGTCGTCGGTGCTTGCGTGCTCGTGGACTGATCGTCGAATTTCTCGAACTTTGCATCGGTCAGGTCGATCCCCAGATCGTCCAGCGTGGTGTACCGCACCGGATTTCGGTCGCCGGTCCAGACGTCGGAAACACTGATCCGAGCAAATTCGCTGAACTGAATCTTCCACCGGGCGGGGTCGCCGGCCGTTGCGGGAACGATCCGAGAGATCCGCCCGACCAAGAAGGCGCTGCCGTGATCTTCGGTGCCGTCCGCGTACGCCTCGACGTTGTGTGCGTTCTGCGTGCACACCACGTACTGGCACTTCCTGGCTCGCGCTGCATCCAGTTTCCACGACTGAGACCCACCCTCACCCAGAATCGAGTCGAGGCTCTTGCCGGTGAACACTGCCACTGTGTCTTCGTTTGTTGTCATGCCGAGAAGGTAGCAAACTATCCAGCTTCGTTGCAAGAACTATGAATAGTTTTATCAATACTTTTAAGCATCTCCCCTGTTGGGGCACGTAGAAGTATGCCTCACCAGTGAGCCTCGCGGCGCTACCGCGACACCGAGCGTGGTCGGTCCGCGTCGCTCCCGCACAGTTACCCGAAGTGCTCCACAGGTGGAAGGTAGCCATCTGACGACACCGACGAGCGGTCGCGCATTCCGCCTGCCGGCGGTGCCGGCCACCTGCGGTGTCCCCTGAGTGGAGCTCCGCTGCGCTCCGCACCGTAGACGAGCATCGTTCTTCGGGCATCTGGCTGCCGGCGAGTCTGCGTCACCCGGGCCCGCCTTACCCACCCCTGACTCCGCGATGCTCCGGCCCTGCGGGCGCCGAAAACTTTTCACGAACGCCTCCGGCTGAAAACTTCCCGGCCCAGGGGCAGGACGCCGTTCCCGTACGCCGCCTACTCTCCCCACGCCAGATGACGGCGAAAGAACGCGGGGGAGGACGCAACACCGACCCGGCACGAGTTCCGAAGGGCAGCAACAGTTATGACCGAGACCACGAACACCGACGCCGTCACCTGCATCGCGGACGGCCCCGATTGCACCGGCGACGTCGAATACCGGGACGCACTGTCCGGAACCGGGGTATCGCATCCGAGGTGCGACAAGCACTGGCAAGACCGTCTCGACCTCGAGGACGACATCCGCCGCCGCTACCCGGCCCACGCACCCGCCGACTTCGACCCCACCTACGCAGGCGAGCACTGGGACGGGGACTACTGACCCCGCACGCTCACCACCCCAACCGAACCGCACCGACCGAGGAGCACAAGCCATGACCACCAACGACATCGACGACTACTGGACCACCTACGACAAGGCCCTCGACGCGGCCGCCGAATGCCGGAGCGTCGAATCGCTGATCGACACCCTGAACTGCTACTACCCGCCCTCGTCCGGAGTCGCGTTCTTCCCCAACGGAGCCGACCGCGACCTACTCGGCACCCTGGCCGACGCCGGACACTTCGATACCGTCTGGATTCACGCGGACTACCACTTCGCGCTCCGTGACGGCCGCGGAGACGGATTCACCTACATCGAAGGCGACATCGTCCGCGGAACCTCACGCCGGTAACCCACCGCCCCGGTGCCAGACGGCACCGGGGCCACCAACCCGCACCACCTGGAAGGAACGCCCCTGATGCCCGCTCAAGCATGGGTCACCCTGATCGTCGGCGTCCTCGCCGTCGTCGGCGTCGCCCTGACCGTCCGCCAACGCACCGTGGCCGACAAACGCGCCCAAGCCTGGCAACGGATCACCTGGTGCCTCGAACGCACCACCAGCGACAACGAGGCCGAAGCCGCCCTGGGCTGGGACATCTACACACCGGTGACCGACTCGCCGCTCATCACCCGAACCGAACGAGACGTACTGCGCGCCGTCGCGACCCGGGCGTTGTGGCGAGCACTGGCGTCACCGGCACAAACCGAGGACACTGACAACCAGAACGAGCAGGAGGACCCACGATGACCACCACCGAGAAGCGCACCAACGCCGCCCGACCACAGGTCGCACGGGCCGCAGCACGGGCATCGGTCGCGTTGTACGAACGTGACGGCCTCGAGGTACCCCAGTGGATCCGCGACGCTGCCGAAGGGCGCCCGACCACGCCACCGGCAGAACAGCCCTGACACAGGCACCAGCCGCAGACCGACAAGGCCCGCACCCGACACAGGGTGCGGGCCTTCTCTGTTGCAGGGAAGGGTCGGCGGCTCGCGTAGGACCGGGCCACCCTGCGGGCGTCCACCGCATCGAACTCCGCTGCGCTCCGTCCTGTGAAAAAAATTCTTGTTTTCCCCTTCTGGCCTTCCGATTTTGACCGGCGGTGACCTCCGCGCAACCGCCGGCGTCCGCTGCGCTCCCGGCCCGAAAGGCTCCAGAAACTTTTCACAGACGCCTCCGGCTGAAAACTTTCCGGCCCGACCATTGCACTCCGGCCCCCTCATGCCGGTCCAACTCTCCCCTGCCAGAACGGCAAAAAAATTGGCGGGCCACCGAGGTTCGTCACGTTGAGCAGAGGAGCGCGAGATGCCGAAGACCACCGCCCAGAAAGCCCACAGCAGCACCGACACCGACAACTACGGCGCAGTGGTCACCCACACCACCGCCACCATCGTCGGACGCCAGAAAGCCGTGGTCAACGTCCACGCCGCCGCCACCGACGACGCCCAGATGATCGTCACCTTCAACCGACTGATGATGACCTTCCGCTCCGCCGCCGCCGTCCACGCCTTCATCGCCGGACTCGCCGACGCCCGAACCCTCATCGGCCGCATCGACAACCAGGCACCCCAGCCCGGGGGACCGGGCGACGACTACGCCCGCGCCGCAATGTCCGTTGTATGGATCGCGCCACCGGAAACCGCCGTCACCCCACGCGAGCAGTACGTCCCAGCCCGGCGACGCACCATGCACTGGGTCGAGGTCCACATGGGACCGGTCACCTGGCGCATCATCGACCGCCTCGGCTACGTCACCATGCTCGACGAGCTCCGCAACGTGCACCGCATGGCCGTCGCGATCTTCACCGACGGCGACCAGTACACGAGCGACCCGACCACCCTCACCGACGCATTCGACGACGCCGAACGCGAACACCAGGAAGACATGGCTGCACCCTGGCGTCGACGCCTCTAAGACGCTCTCAGGCCCCCGGCCCCGGACCCGACACGGTTCCGGGGCCGAGTCATCTCCATCCACAGGCGAATCTTCTGTCCCCAGATTCCGGAAAATGCCTGCGCATCGCGGACCTCGCTGGCGCTCGGTACGCGATGCTGGAAGAACCACGCACCACAGGCCGCCCGGCCCACCGACCGAAGGGCACAACTTCCGATGATCACCTGGACCGTCACCACACGACCCGACCGCCAACCCGAAACCATCACCACCGCAGGAGCAGAACCAAGCCTCGACGCAGCGAAACGCGCCGCCGCCGACGCAGTCCGCTACGCCCTCCTCGACGCCCAGGCCCACGCAGACGCCAGCCCCACCAACACCCCACCGACCTACCTCGTCACCATCGACGAAGCCTGCGCCCTCATCGTCAGCCTCGGAGCCTGCCGACCCGCCAACTACACCGGAGTCCTCGACAACCTCGAACACTTCGACGGCACCGCCACCCACCTGCTCTACCTATAGGCAGGCCAAGGTGAGCAGACCTGAAAGCGTTGCGAGAGAACGACTCTGTCGGTCCCCACTGCAATACTCGCCCTCATGCGCATCAGAACACTCACCGGCCCACCGCTACCAGCAGAGATCGCAGCGAACACAGCGCGACTCCTCGCGCTCGTGGAACTGAACAACGCCCGGCCCCAATCGGAACCGAACGCCACGGCCACCGACCGCAGCCGCCACGCGCGACACTGCTGAATCCGCCAACCCCTACAACCAAAAGTCCGGTGACCGTGAACGGCCACCGGATCCTGGTGCTTCTACTTATCAGCCTTAGAACAACTGCAACCAAGCGATCAGCACGTCAACGGCTCCGTGAACCCACGGACCCAACACATCCCAGACCGCCATCAGCATTGCCCACACAGGAGACGAAACCTCGTCGCCTGGCCACGGCATCTCGACACCGAACACATGGCACACCAGATGTGCCCACCCGTGCACCTGCCTCAGTGTCGACAAGGTCCTCACGGGTCGTGAACCCCTGAACCTGGTGAACCATCCTCTCCAGCCTGCTCGTCCGGTCTCGGACCCATCATTCTTCTCTGCTGCCATAACACTTTCCCTTCGTAGTGAAATTCCGTCCCGTTGTTGGAGTGATTTGCGCACACGTGTGGCATATCGGCCTTTCGGTTGGATTCTCGATATCTTGGCTCAGCGGTTGCTTCGCCTCCATCAGAGTCTCATATCAAGGGCCTTTTCGCAACCTCTCGAAGAAAGCGCAGCGCCACGTATCCGCAGGTCAAGAGCCGTTTATAAGTTTAATCGCGCACTTATCGAGCGCAAATTATTGCCGGATTAAAGCAGCGGAGATCTCTGATTAATTTCCGAATATTCGCGATTAATTGCGCGGAATAGATAAATGTTCGACAAAAGAATGTATCCAGGGTCTTTGAGCTGCCGCGACACCGAGCGTGGTCGGTCTCCGTCGCTCCCGCACAGTCACCGGGCGAGCTCCTCAGGTGGGAGGTGGCCGCCGGCCGACGTCGACGCGCGTGATGCATTCCGCCTGGCGGTGGTGCCGGCCACCTTGCGGGCGTCCCTCCGAACCGAGCTCCGCTGCGCTCCGCACCGCGAATAGACATCGATTTCTTGTCGCACATCTGGCTCCCGGCGATACTGCATCACCCGGGCCCGCCGCCTCAACCCCTCGCTCCGCTGCGCTTCGACCGAAGGCTCCGAACACTTTTCGTCCCGTGCTCGCTGCGCTCCCACGAAAACTGTCCTGCCGCGGGGTTGCCCCGTCGTTCCCGTGCGCTGCTGTCTCTCCTCACGCCAGATGACGGCGACAAGAAATTGGCAGAGCAGGCCGGGGGACCGGTCACGAGGGAGAGGGACCAGTCATGGCATCACGGACCAAGATCAGCGCAGCGGACAAGGCCGAAGCACGCCGCGAGCTGGCGGCATCACTGCACGCCTCGATCACCGACAAGGTAGCCGAGCTGACCAGCTCCGACACGTGGCGCGCGTACCTCGACCACGTGGCCTCGTTCCACTCCTACAGCACTGGCAGGGATGGTGTATTCGGGGGTGCGAATGCCGTCGCTCAGGGTCGGCGGTCGGCGGCGTAGTTTGCCCATTGGCCGTTCGTCTTGAAGGTGTGTTTGGCGACGGTATGAGCGTTGAGCCCTAGGATTCCCGCGAGCACACTCGGCGGGAGCTCACGGGCTAGCTGTTCGGTGGCGGACAGTCGTAGCTTTCGGGGCTCGATTCCAATGGCGCGCAGCCTGTTTCCTAGACTGGTTGCACTCAACGGTTTGCCTGCGTGGCCACCTGCGAAAAGCCATGTCGTAGGTAGTTGTTCCGCAGTTCCGGTGCGCCGCTTGAGGGGTAGATTTCGGGCGATGGCTGCGAACGGATCTGGCAGGTCGAGGACGTCGGTGGGACCGAGTCGTAGACCTGTGGTTGTCGCGGTGGCGATCACGTCGGCTGTGGTGAGGCTGACGATTCGCCGTAGCGGCTGGGCGTAGAGGGCGACCAGCGCACCGGCCAGTCGATCTACCGGGTCGAGTGACTCGTCGTGGATAAGGCGCCAGCCGATCTGCCAGCGATCCTCGGCGTCGGTCGGTAGTTCTGCATGGGCTCGACGCTCTTTCGGGAGGGCAATCTCTTTCGATAGGTGCCGTGTTCTTTGTGCCCAGCTCAAAAACGGGCGGATGTGCCATCGGGACGCACCGGGCTCTGCGAACCAGGCGTCAATGTCGTATTGCGCACATCGAGGCATCTCGGTTCCTCGTCGTTCGAGTGTGTTGAGGAACTGAATGACTTGGAGGATCTGGCAACGTGCGTTCTGTACGGCGGTGCCGATCGGTCGGTGCATTTCGAGTCCGCGCAAACGCGGCAGTACAGCCCAGTGCGTCCACTGGCTAGCGAGCTTGCGATGGCCTGTGTCGAGTCCGCTGAGGAGTTGCGGGAGCTCCGTCTCGAGCCGCCGGAGACTACGGTGCACGTCGGGGTCGAGGATGCCCGTAGCGATGAGGAGTGATCGGAGGTAGTCGACCGACTTGGGCCGAGGGAGCAGGTCGAGTGATTCGTGCGTGAGGGGAATGGTGCCGTCGTGGAGGCCGCGCAATAGGTCCGTGTTGCGGTTCAGCCATCGCCGTGTGGTCGTCGGTTCAGCCTGCATTATGGCGTCACGAAGTGGTTCCAGGGGCCCGTCGGCAGTCGGTGGTAAGACGTGCTCGAGGTGGCAGCGGAGCGCGCATCGCGCGCACATGCGTTCGCCGTCCATGGCGATCAGGGGCTGACCGACGCTGGGGCACCGCGGGCAGCTTCGCTGCGCCTTCTCGCGACACCATCGGCATAATGCGTTGTCGTCCAACAGCTTGTCGGGTTTCGTGCAGCCGGTGCACGCGCCGCGATGCTGTCGTCGTCTTTTCCTGCAGCGGTCGCACACCCGGACGCGGTCTACGACTGAATTGCACAGTACACAAACAGTATTGATCACTTCTTACGTTTGATTTCCGCTCGCCGTGGTGTGCGCGTCTTCGCGTCGGATGGTGTTGCTGCGGTCTTGGGCCGATGGGTAGTTGTACCGGTCGCTCGCACCGTCGCCCGTTCGGCGACTGGTTCGATCAGATCGTTCGGTGTGCACGAGAGTATGTCGCAGAGCGCCGCGAGGGTACGCAGGCTGAGGCGTTCCGGCGTTCCAGTGACCAGGCGATACACCTGAGCTTCGGACAAACTGATCCCGCGCTCGGCAAGCAGCGGTCCCAAACCGGTCGTCGCGAATATTCCCCTCTCGGCCAACAGTCGGCGTAGGTGCCAGTCGTAGTTCAAGCGTGGCTGTTGCATCCCTGTCTCCGTCCTACTCTGCGGTGAACGCTCGGTCCAATGCCCGTCGGAGGGCATTGTTCTTGTAGTCGGTGCCGACGCTGGTGTAGATCGCGGTGGTAGATCCCCAGGAGTGTCCGAGTTGTTGCTGAACAAACAGGTGGTCGAAACCGTCTTCGAGTAGGTGTGTCGCATACGAGTGCCGTAGGCAGTGCGGACCGAGATGCTTCTCCAGTCCGATTGCGTCCCGGTACTCGGCGAAACGGTGCGAAATCGACTCGGTGCCGACGCGTGCCCGACGTTCTGTCGGCCACATGGCGAGATGGTCGGTGTCGTACAGGGGCCGAATCTCGGTGACCCACTCGGCGACGGCTTCGGCGGCCCACCCCATCGTGGTCAGTACCGTTCGGCGGCGCGGTGGCCCTCCATTGAGGGCTTTGCCGTAGCGAACCGACAATGCGCCATGGCGGCCGAACTCTTTGGCCGCGGAGTTCGCGGTCCAGTCCACGATGTCCAACATCGCTGCCTCGCGGCGACGCAGCCCCCAGGCATAGATGACCTTGAACAACGTCGCGTCTCGGTAACTGGCAAGCCATCCCTTGCGGCCGGACAACCCAACCCGGTTCACCCGCTCATCGCAGTAGTCGAAGAAGGCCTGTAACTCGTCCCTCGTCAGTGGCCGGTTTCCTGGTCGACCTTCGTACTCCCCGCGGTGGACGACGGTGTTCCATTCGTGGAAAACCTGCACCGGGTGAACGCGAAAGTATCGCTGACACACTTCATCCCACCGATATCGGACATCAGTGATGTAGGCGCAGAACAGCGACGCGGCCATCTGGTAGAGCCGCACAGTCGAGTGAGCGACCCCCGAATCGACAAGATGTGCGGTCCACTCCTCGACGTCCATCGACGACCAGTTCCAGGGGTAGTCGTTCGTGAATGCGACCAGCCTCCGCACGATCTGTGTCCGTCGCTCGATCGTCAAGTTTGCGAGCATCCGCGCACGTTGCTGCGTCTCCCACCCGTCGATCATTCCTTCCAGGACCGTTTCCTCCGGAACCAGTAATACGACGCCATCACTGAGGAAGCGGTCGGCGGAACCTTTGGCGTCGGACGCGGGCTTTTTGGCAACAGGGTCGACCGGCACTGGATGAATGTAACAGTCATTCGATGCATGTTCACGTGATGCTCTTCAGCTGCTGATGACCGACGAGCCCGCGGCCGCCCCCGGAGATCGACGCAGATGCAAGTAGGCGGTTGTGACATGGATGCCCCCTTTTCAACGGTACGGGGAGGGGGTATGGTCCGAATCGTCGCAAGATACCCCCTGGGGGTATCACTCAAGATGAAGGAGTACCTCATGATCACCACGAATTACCGAGTCACCGGCATGACCTGCGGACACTGCGAGGCGTCGGTCCGGGAAGAAGTCGGTGCTGTGGCCGGGGTCGACACGGTCGAAGCATCGGCGTCGGCGGGGACGCTGACGGTGACAAGCGCCGATGAGCCCGACCACGCCCAGGTCGTCGCCGCCGTTCGCGATGCCGGATACACAGCCGAACCGCAACCCGCAGATTCACGCACCGCGTAGCCGCTGAACTCGGTGGAGAGAAGGATTCGCACGATGAACAACCACACACACGCCGATGTCGGCGTGGCCGAGACAGCGGGCACACAGTCGGGCCACGACCCGTCTGGACACAGCGCAGCCCACACCGGACACGGCGAGCAGACTGAACACGAAGGCCATACCGGGCACGGTGGCCATGCCGGTCACGGCGATCACGTCGGCATGTTCCGTCGCCTGTTCGCGATCATGCTGGTCCTCGCCGTCCCGGTGATCGTTGCCTCGAACATGTTCGCGATGCTCCTCGGATACTCGCTGCCCGACGCAGCGTGGATCGCGTGGGTCTCCCCGGTACTGGGCACCGTGATGTATGTCTGGGGCGGTTCCCCGTTCCTCACCGGCGCAGTCAGCGAAATCCGTTCACGTGCACCAGGAATGATGCTGCTCATCGCCCTCGCGATTACCGTCGCATTCGTCGCGTCGATGGGAGCGAGCCTCGGCCTGCTCGATCATCAGCTCGACTTCTGGTGGGAACTTGCCCTGCTGATCGTGATCATGTTGCTCGGGCACTGGATCGAAATGCGATCCCTCGCTCAGACCACCTCCGCCCTGGACTCGTTGGCAGCACTGCTCCCGGACACCGCCGAACGCGTCGACGGCGACGACGTAGTGCAGGTATCCCCGGCCGAGCTGCAGCTCGGTGATCTCGTCGTCGTCCGCCCCGGCGGACGCGTACCCGCGGACGGCACCATCGTCTCCGGATCGGCGAGCATGGACGAATCGATGATCACCGGCGAATCACGCACCGTCCGCCGCAGCGACGGCGACCAGGTCATCGCCGGCACTGTCGCCACCGACTCCGGCCTGCGCATCCAGGTCACCGCAGTAGGGGAGGACACCGCCCTCGCCGGCATCGGCCGGCTCGTCGCCGACGCCCAGAACTCGACCTCGCGCGCTCAGCGCATCGCCGACACCGCCGCCGGCTGGCTGTTCTGGTTCGCTCTCGGATCCGCGATCATCACCGCCGCCGTGTGGACCCTGGTCGGGATGCCCGACGACGCCGTCATCCGCACCATCACCGTGCTGGTCATCGCCTGCCCGCACGCACTCGGACTCGCGATCCCGCTGGTGGTCTCCATCGCCACCGAACGCGCCGCCCGCGGCGGCGTTCTGGTCAAGGACCGGCTCGCACTCGAAACCATGCGCACAGTGGACACCGTGCTCTTCGACAAGACCGGGACCCTCACCAAGGGTGAACCCACCGTCACCGCAATCGAGGTGACGAACGGGCGCACCGCCGACAATGTCCTCGCTTTGGCTGCTGCCGCAGAAGCCGACTCAGAGCACCCACTCGCACGCGCCATCATCGGTGCCGCACGATCACGGAACCTGACCGTCCCGGCGGCCACTGACTTCCAGTCGTCCCCCGCTGTCGGGGTCTCTGCGAATGTCGACGGTACCCGCGTACAGGTCGGCGGGCCCGCGCTGCTCGAGCTGGATACGATCCCGACACCGTCGCCCAACTCGGTGGGCACTCCCTCCGTTCCGGCTTCGTCACGCAAGCCTTCCGCAACGGTGCCGATGCACATGCGATCATGCGCCAGACCGGGCACACCACACCCGCAATGGTCGAAACATATGCCCGCGAGCACGCTCCTCTGGTCGGCAACGCGGTCACCGAACTCGGTCTATGACCGGGCACGTGACTGCATCCGTGAGCGGCGGCGGGTCGACCGGGGCAGATACTGACCACGACGA
Source organism: Rhodococcus sp. NPDC078407 (assembly GCF_044542515.1). Taxonomy (NCBI): domain Bacteria; kingdom Bacillati; phylum Actinomycetota; class Actinomycetes; order Mycobacteriales; family Nocardiaceae; genus Rhodococcus; species Rhodococcus sp. NPDC078407. Next base: position 24,098 of record NZ_JBITUQ010000031.1, read on the forward strand.
CCGCGCCGGTTCGAGACGACCAGCGGATATCGCGAACGTGGCGGTGCCGAAGCGTGATCGGAACACGTGGTCTCTGTTCGAGGACTGGTGCACCGCCCATGACGAACCCCCACTGGCGGCCTCTCCGGAGTCACTTGCTCGGTTCCTCCACGCGCACCCCGCCGCGTCGACGACCCAACGCCGCCGGATCGCGGTGATCGACGCCGCCCATTCTCGGCAACTGTTACCCCCTCCGGGGCGTGCGGAGATCGTTCGGGCTGCGCTGGACGTGGCGCGTACGGCGCGCCTGCACGAGCTGGCAGCCGTGATCGGCGGTATCGTCGCCCGCCTCCCCGAATCCGGTTGGCCGTCAGAACTGTTCGCGCGGCGAGACGCCCTCGTCCTGATCCTCGCTTCGACCGGTCTGCCGTACACCCAGATCGCGGCCCTGCGGCACTGCGACGTCACCGCCGATCCGAGGATCGACGCCCTTCGTATCGACACAGGCCGCGGCGTCCACACTGTCACTTCCCCCGTACTGACGGGGGCGGGTATCTCGCCGCGGATGGTGTATCAGCGCTGGTTGGAGGTGCTGGGCTACCACACGCGGTATCCGAGCACCCGAATGCTCGCCGACGCTCTCGATGCCGGGGGCGGTACCGGGCTCAGCGGATTCGACCGGTATGTCGATCCGGCCGATCGACAGCCGCTGTCGACTGCGATCGACCGGTGGGGCCACACCCCGTTGACTGCGACCCCACTGACGTCCCGTGCGGTCGCCGACATCGTTCGTGCCCACCTGGACGGGCGAGCACCTGTGCACCGACTCCACTCGGTGCAGGCACGGCAACCGAGCGCACATCTCGTCCCGCAGCCCGCCTCGGCTTCGGTACTCGACCCCGGATACTACGAATACGGGACCCGGGCACGCCGGGACGCGCACGAGCTACTCGGTGGCGTCGATTCAACGCTCGACGACGTCGAAGACCGTGCGGATGCACTGCTGAAGCGGCTTCTCGAGTTCGTCGAGGCAGAAGTGCCGGAATATGGTCGGCCGCTCGTGCCGCGGCCATCGTCCTTGCCCGTTCAGGACACCTTTCGGGCGTGAAGACGCTCGACGAGACCGAGAGTGAACCGGTCGATGTCCTCGATAGAGAAGCTCTCGTCACCGGTGATCGCGATCGAGGGCCGGCGCAGAAAGTGCTCGCCACCGACCGGGACGCTCACCAGTTCCAGAAGGCGTTGGATCCATCGAACCGGCCTGATCGACGAGGCGACGTGATCGGCGAGGAGCAACGTTCCACCCGGACGCAGCACTCGCGACATTTCCGCGAGCGCGATGTCCGTGGCGGGGATGGCGCAGAGCGAGAACGTGCACACCACCGTGTCGAAAGATGCATCGGGAAAATCCAGAGCGTGAGCGTCCCCGAGAGCTAGGCGAGCGTCGGGTCTGACGCCGGCGGCCCGAGTATGCGCCTGCGCGAGCATGTCCGGGCTTAGCTCGATTCCGGTCAACGACGTCCCTGCCGGGTAGTGCTCGAGATTGAGTCCCGTTCCCACTGCGACCTCGAGAACCTGGCCTCGGGCGCGACTGCAGATCCAGGACCTGGTGTCGCGGAAAAGGACTCGGTCGAGAAAGGTCATGTGCTTGTCGTAACCGGCCGCTTGCTTGTCCCAGAATCGCTGCCACCGGGCGAGACGGTGCGTCGAATCGCCGACCATCGCTCAGTGCTCTCGGCCGGGAGCGATGGGTGCCGCGGCGGTGCGTGAGGCCCCGGACTCGGGGTGCGCCGCGAGATAACGCTTCTTGACCAGTTCCGATACCTGCGCTTTGCGGGGGTTCGTCAGATCGCGCGGCAGCATGTGCCGTACGAGGCGTCGTTGCCGATTCTCTTCCATGTACGAGGCGGTGAAGAACACCGAGAGCAGGACCGCCAGGAGCACCATGGCACCACGCAACCACAGTTCACCCGGAAAGAACATGAACACGGCGTAGATGGGAAGAAACGGAACCTGGCCGCGAATCAGGTGCCGAACCACGGCGTGATCGCCCGTCAGATCGTGGGCCACCCAGTCCGTCATGGTCGAGGGCAGAGTGCGGCCGAAGGCGTAGCCGACCCACTGCCACGGCGTAGGGCGGGTCCTGTCGCGGTTCACCGGGTCGGCGTCATTGTGCTCTGGCGCATCCCCAGCCGCCGCATTGCCAAGCTGGCCGGGCACCATCCGACTGCCGAGTACAGCAGCAGATTCCCGCCGACGAATGCTGTCAGGGCATGCCAGCGGCGGTCGTGAAGGGATCCGGCGGCGAGGCTGGCAAGGACCATGGTGCCCGCCAGGGCGGGGACTGCGCGTTCGATACTCGGTCCGCCAGGACCGGTGGGAGTGTCGGTGCATGACATGCGGTAGATCCTCGCTTCTGTGAGTGTGGTGCGGCACCACATGTATACCCCAGGGGGTAGGTGTCAACATTCAGCATACCCCCTGGGGTACCATGCTAGGGTTCCTCCATCTTCCCGACCAGTAAGGACATGATGTGAGTTCTACGGACGTTCGAACCGACGAGAGTTCTGCAGACAGCTCGCCGCCAGGGATCACCGGCGGGCCGTTGGCGCGATTCGGTGCGCGCATGGCAGGCAATTTCAAGTGGGTGGTCACCGCGTGGCTCGTGGTCATCATCGGATTGGGAGCGTTTGCCCCGTCGGTGTTCGGCTCTCTCGCCGGTGCCGGTTGGCAATCCAACGGATCGGAGTCGGTCCAGGTTCGCGAACTCGCACAGGAGCACTTCGGCGGGAACTCTTCTGCCGCGATACAGGTGGTCGTGCACTCGGACACCGAGCAGGTGACCGATCCCGCTGTCGCGGCTGTCATTTCCGAGGTCACCGACATTCTGGCCGCTGACTCGCGGATTTCCGAGGTGATCGCCCCGCAACCGGGGATGTCGATCAGTCCCGACGGGCACACCGGAATCCTCATCGGTGGAGCGAACGGGACGACCGACGAGATGGTGAAGGCCGTCGACGATCTCAAGGGCGACTTGACCGCAGCCTCCACGGACTCGATCGAGGTCTACCCGACCGGAGCATCGGCACTGTGGAGTGACTTCAACAAGGCCAACCACGACGCGATGATCAAGGCCGAAATCATCTCCTGGCCCGTCACATTGGCGATCATGGTGCTCGCGTTCGGATCCCTCGTCGCGGCAGGTCTGCCCCTGCTGTTGACGCTGGCCGGTCTGGTCGCATCCGCGGGTGGCCTGGTTCTGCTGAACGAAATCACGCCGATCTCGGTGTGGGCCATGAACTTTGCGATGATGTTCGCGCTGGCGCTCGGTATCGACTACGCGCTCTTCCTCGTCGTTCGATTCCGGGATGCGCTCCGAAAGACCATCGACGCCGGACGGATCGACCCGCAGCGTGCAGTGGCAGAAACTATGGACACGGCAGGCAAAGCAGTCCTGCTGTCCGGTCTGACCGTGCTGATCAGCTTATCTGCCGTGCTTCTCGTACCAGCACCTGCGGTACGCACGATGGCCGTGGGCATCATGCTCGCGGTGGTGTTCGTGCTCGCGGCCACCCTCACACTGCTCCCCGCAGTGCTGGGCAAGCTCGGAGCCAAGGTCAATGCCGGCTCCCTCCCGTACGCGAAGCGTCAGGTGCACCGTTCGCCGAAATTCGCGTCCTGGGGTCAGTTGCTGCACAAGCATCCGTGGCCGTTCGCCATCGGCTCGCTGTTGATTCTGGTGGCGCTGTCGATTCCGGCACTCGGTCTCAAGGTCGCCATGCCGTCCATTTCGGTTGTGCCCGAGGACGCTCCGGTCCGGCAGGGCTACGAATTGGTGCAGGCACAGATGGGTGAAGGTGCACCAGGCATGCTGCAGATCATCGCCCCCACATCGGAGGCGGAGCAGACCGCGCAGATCGCAGCGAGCGTCGACGGCGTATCGATGGTGACGCCGCCCATGCCCGCCATGGACGGATCCGACTTCGTCATGCTGCAGGCCATCCCGAACGTGGACCCGTCGGACCCCGCACTCGAGACCACACTCGACGCCTTGCGTGCCGAGCTGCCCGAGGGAGCGATCGTCGGCGGTGCACCCGCAGAGAACCTGGACCTGCAGACCGCGTTGAACGAGTATCTGCCGATCGTGGTGTCGGTGATCCTCGTACTCGGATTCCTGCTGCTGCTGATCGCGCTACAGGCACCGCTGATCGCCCTGCTGGGGACCGTGGTCAGCCTGCTGTCCACCGGAGCGGCATTCGGTGTGGCGAAGCTGATCTTCCAAGACGGTCACGGCTCGTCGCTACTCGGATTCACCCCGCAGGGATTCCTGAACGGCTGGGGCCCGGTGTTCTTCTTCGCGATGATCTTCGCAATCGCGATGGACTACACGGTGTTTCTGCTGTCGAGCGTCAAGGAACACTACGAGAACACCGGTGATCCGCACGGTTCTCAGGTCGACGGAATGGCGCATTCGGGTCGGGTGATCTTCGCGGCGGCAGCGGTGATGATCGCGGTGTTCTTTTCGTTCGCGCTCGCCGAACCACTGCCACCCAAGGAGATGGGCATCATTCTGGGTGTCGCCGTACTGTTGGACGCCATTCTCATCCGCTTGGTTCTGCTGCCGGTTCTCCTGCGCCTGACCGGCCACGCCGCATGGTGGTCACCCACGTGGCTACGAGCAGTACTACCCAAGATCGGCTTCTCGCACAGCTGAGTGTCAGCAATCTCGAGCAACACAGTGGTGGCCGATACCGTCCGGCGTCGGCCACCACGACCACCCTTACCCCTAGGGGTAACCTGGAGTTTCATCGAACGAAGGACTGAACGACATGACCGGTGACACCGAAAGCATCGCATTGGTATTGAACCGTCTGCGGCGTGCGCAGGGTCAGCTCGCAGGAGTGATCTCGATGATCGAGAGCGGTCGTGACTGCAAGGACGTCGTCACCCAACTGGCCGCGGTGTCGAAGGCTCTCGACCGGGCAGGCTTCAAGATCGTCGCCACCGGACTGCGTGAGTGCATCACCGGAGCGGAAACAGGGGAGAAGATGACCGAAGCGGAGCTCGAGAAGCTCTTTCTCGCCCTCGCCTGACAACGGTCCGATCACCCCCGCATCGATGTACGGGGGTGATCGGACCGAGGCGGGATAGCCGGTTCGAGGTGTGGTGATCGGGCCCGCGACGTGTCAGCCCCTGTGCGCTGGACCGGGCTGCTCGGGTGGGCGGGTGAACACCACACGTGCCCAGAGGACGGTGGACAGCAGAGCTGCCACCGCGCCCAGATACAGGCCGATCGATGGACCCGCCACCGTCGCGGTCGGTGCCAGTGACTGCCGAGCCCAGATCGCGAGCACACCGAACACCGTGGTGACACCGTTGCCCGCCAAAGCCAGAGCAGCCCACCGAAAACGCCGAACCAGACGCGCGATCGAGGCCGCTACGACGGTGAACGTGAGAGTGAATGCGGTGAACAGCGTCGCCAACACGCCCGCTGACTCCGCGTCGGCGCTTTCGGTGCGCAGAAGAACGTCGTACCCGTGTGCGCCGCCGGTGTGCGGAAGCACCACTCCGAGCACGGCCGCCGACACCAGAACGAGCAGATACGGGGTGAGCCGGGTGATCACCACCTCCGGTATCACGCGCCGTTCGATGGCCTCGAACACCGACCGGTAGTGGCTCAGGTCGCCCTCGCGGTCGTAGCTGTGCGGCGGTCGACCGTTCACGCTCGGCCGGTGAGAATGGCATTCCAGTACAACGCCGGCAGTCCGCGTCTCTTGAGGAACCACATGTCGCGGCGTTCGCGGGTGGTGTCGATCAGCGGTATCGAGGGAGCCGGCTGCATCGTGTAGTCGAACTCGGCCAGAAGCATCGTCTTGCGAGAGGTGGTCAAGGGGCAGGAGGCGTACCCGCCGTACTGTGCGGTCAGTGGACGGCCGGCGATGCTCGCCTGCAGGTTCTCGGCGACCACGGGTGCTTGCTTGCGGATGGCGGCACCGGTCTTGGAGTTCGGTGACGATCCGGCGTCACCGAGGGCGAAGACGTTGTCGAATCGACTGTGCCGCAGTGTGTTCTTGTCGATCTGGACGTATCCGGCGGGATTGTCGGGGTCCGCTATGGGGCTGGCCTTGATCCAGTCCGGTGCGGATTGGCGCGGTACGACGTGGAGCAGGTCGTAGGGTAGCTCGTCGGTGGTACCTGCGCTGTTATCAGTGATCGTCACCGATCGGCCGTCCGGGTCGACGGCGGTGACTTCGCTGTTCTTGCGCACCTCGATGCCGTAGCGCGCCACGACTCGTTCGAGCTCCTCGGCGAACACCGGTACCCCGAACATTCCGGGTGTGGGCAGGACGAGGACAACTCGGATGGCATCGAGCACGCCCTGCTCTCGCCAGTAGTCGGCCGCGAGGTACGCGATCTTCTGCGGGGCACCCGCGCATTTGATGGGGCCGGACGGCATCGTGAACACCGCCGTGCCCGACCGCATCTTCTGAATCATCTGCCACGTCTTGGGCGCGAGATCGTAGCGGTAATTGCTCGAGACCTGCGGGGTGTCGATCGATTCGGCCATACCGGGCACCGAATCCCAGTCGAGCTGGATGCCGGGGCACACCACCAGGTGGTCGTAGTGGATCGTAGTTCCCGAGGAGGTGCTGACCGTCTGGGCATCCGGGTCGACCCCCTCGGCGCGATCCTTGATCCAGCCGACGCCCTGGGGCATCACCGACGCCTCGCTACGCGCACTTTCCGCGGCCGGGGCGCGGCCTCCACCGACGAGCGTCCACAAAGGTTGGTAGTAGTGGGTCTCTGCCGGCTCGATGATGCCGATGTCGGTCATTCCTGCTCGCCGCAGACGTGCTGCGAGCGAAATACCGGCGTTGCCTCCGCCGATGATCGCGACTTTGTGGTCGATGGTGTGCGCGGACATGTGGTCCTCCTGTTCGAGACACGAGCTCGGTGAGCTGTCTCGATTTCGGTTGGTGTCGGGGTGGTTCAGCTCGACGTCGGTGTGGGCGCGAGCCGTGTGGTCACGACATTGGTGGTCATTGAGGCCAGGTGCACTGCATCCACAGCAGTCGTGCTGGAAGGTCATTCCGGCGTTCGAGCAGGTGGTGCAAGGACACGTGCCGAGGTGTACGTCGCCCTCTCCTTGATTGATCGTACGGATGTACGTACATTATGAGTGAGGCTAGTCGCCGATACCGACAAACGCCACACTCGGGACGAATGAAATTTCCTCGTCCGCCCCGAGTCGGCGAGTGCCGGACGGCTGAGGAGGACATGATGGTCGGCAACCACTGCGATGTCGCTGTGAGTCGTTGCGCCTCGCTGGATCAGTCGGTTGCGATGCCCTTGGTCGCCCAGTGGAATGCCGCCCACTTCACCTCCACCCCGCAGGAATCGGAACCGTGCGCCTCGTCGCACAGAACCTCCTGAAATACCCCACGGGGTACCATGAATTCTGAGACCTGTACGAACGCCACCACGATCGACAAGGAGATTTCGATGCTTCTCGAACGCATCTACGACGAAGACCTCGCCCAAGCCGGATACTTCATCGGCTGCCAGGCCAAGGGAGAGGCAGTGGTGGTCGACGCCCGCCGCGACATCGGTGTGTACCTCGACCTGGCCGATCGACATGGCATGACCATCACCGCCGTTACCGAGACCCACATCCATGCCGACTACCTGTCCGGCACTCGCGAGCTGGCCAAGGCCACCGGGGCGGTCACCTACGTCTCAGGAGAGGGCGGCGACGACTGGCAGTACGGCTTCGAGGCCGAACGCCTCCACGATGGCGACACGCTGGCTCTGGGTAATATCACCGTGCAAGCCGTTCACACGCCCGGTCATACCCCGGAGCACCTCTCGTTCCTGGTGACCGACGGTGCCTTCGCCGATGCTCCGGGATACATGTTGACGGGCGACTTCGTCTTCGCCGGCGATCTCGGCCGCCCGGACCTACTCGACGAAGCTGCCGACGGTGTCGACACCCGTTTCGAGGGTGCCAAACAGATATTCCGCAGTCTGAAGCGGTCGTTCGTCACGCAGCCGGATCATATCCAGGTCTTTCCCGGTCACGGTTCGGGCAGTGCCTGCGGAAAAGCTCTCGGCGCGCTTCCGTCGACCAGCGTCGGCTACGAACGCCGTTTCGCTTGGTGGGCAGGGTATGTCGAGCGCGACGACGAGCAGGGCTTCGTCGACGAGATGCTCGACGGCCAACCGGATGCACACGCCTACTTCGGCCGGATGAAGCGTCAGAACAAGCAGGGCCCGGTCGTTCTCGGGCCACTGTCTCCACTGCGCGAGTACGACTCCGCAGAATTGGCACGCGCCCTCGACTCCGACGAGGTCGTCCTCCTCGACACCCGCAGCCACGATGAGGTGCACGCCGGCGCTGTCCCCGGAGCGCTCAACATCCCCGGCATCGACAAGGCAGCCTCGTTCGGTGCCTGGGTCTACGACCCCGAACGAGAGGGCACTCCACTGGTGGTGCTCGCCGAGGACCACGCCGTCGCCGACGAGCTACGTGATCACCTGCTGCGGGTCGGCATCGATACGGTGACCGGATACGTCACAAGTCTACGAGGACTCCCCACGACGACACCCGAGACGATCGGTGCGGACGAGCTGGATTCGTTCGACCCGGCAATGGTGCTGGACGTGCGCAACAAAACCGAACACGCCGACGGCCACATACCTGGCTCCGAACAGCTCAGCGGTGGCAGATTGCTGTGGAACCTCGACGGACTGCCCACAGGCGGTCCGATCGTGACCTATTGCCAGAGCGGCGTCCGTAACGCGGTCGCAGCCAGCGCCCTGCGCCGCGCCGGCTACCGAGTTGTCGAACTCGAGGGCAGCTACGCCGCCTGGGCCGCGCGCAACCTCGAAACAGTCTGATCGAACCCGCCCGAACCGGAGGCGGTCGTGCAGTCCGCCCCCGGTTCGGTCCGGTGCTCGCTCTGTCGGCTCGCCGCGCCACCGACGGTAGGGCAGACCCAGGGCGAGAAAGCCCCCGCGCGACACTCCTGATCCGGCACCGACTGGCCTGATCCGGAACCGACTGGGAAGCGACGTGATGACGCTCGCTACGCGGGCGGATTCACCAGGTTCGGCGCGATCTCCACCAGGCGCTCGTTCGTGGTGGGAAACAACTTTTCTCGAAGCGAGCATTGTCTCGTTGTGTGTCGGCGACGCCGACGGATGGTTTCTCGGGACGGGGGAGTTGCGGTCCCCGAGATCCTCGGTCGACATCGCTTCGACGCGTGGAGAGCATCACTGCCGTCCGTACGGATGTACGTACATTTGTTGTACAGTGGCCCCGAGGGCCAGTAGCAGGCGGCTCGAATTCGGATTCCGACACAGATCGACAGGAGGGCCTCTGATGGTTGAACCCGATCGCAGTGCCGCGCTCGACCGCTCCAGTGCGATGCCGCTGTGGGCGCAACTGCATGCCGATCTGGTCCGCCGAATCGGTGACGACGAATTCGCCGGCTCCGAGTTCCCGGGCGAGCATGCGTTGACGACGAGCTACGGGGTGAGTCGTCACACCACCCGCGAGGCCCTGCGGCACCTGCGGAACGAAGGAATCTTGATTGCAGAGCGTGGCCGGCCTTCTCGGTTGGCGGCTCCGCCGGTGATCGAGCAGCCACTCGGTGCGCTCTACAGTCTCTTCGCTGCCGTGGAAGCCACGGGTGTTGCTCAGCACAGCGTGGTGCGTGCACTCGAACTGCGGACCGACCCCGCGGTGGCCGCTACCTTGCAGGTCGGTCCCAAGGCTCCGCTGCTCTACCTGGAGCGCATCCGTATGGCAGGGACCATGCCGTTGGCGCTCGACCATGCCTGGTTGCCGGGGGATCTGGCACGCGACCTCCTGGATGCGGACTTCACTCACACGGCTCTCTACATCGAGCTCGAGAAACGCTGCGGCATCCGCCTGACCGGTGGCCGCGAGGACGTCACTGCCGTCGTCCCGGATCCGGAGGATGCGGCAGCACTCGAACTCGATTCGAAGACCGCCGCGCTGTCGATCCGCCGCTTGGGTTGCATGAATTCCCGGCCGGTGGAGTTGCGGCACACAGTGATTCGAGGAGATCGGTTCACCGTCTCGGCCACGTTCTCACCGAGCGAGGGCTATCGCTTCGTGCCGGCCACGCCGCTGCACGCCCTGTAAGCACCCACTGATCCAAGGAGCGTTGTTCATGACTGAAGCACCACCGGAAGCAGATCCGGCCGCCGCACATGCACTGATCGCCGAATCGGGAGCCATCCTGATCGATGTCCGCGAGGACGACGAATGGGCTGCCGGCCACGCCCCGGACGCCGTCCATGTACGCCTCGGCGATCTCGATCCTGCTGCCTACCCTCCTGATCAGAAATTGGTCGTGGTGTGCCGCTCGGGCGCTCGGTCGAGCACAGCTGTCGCGGCCCTCGCCGATGCCGGTCGCACAGCGCACAATCTGTCGGGCGGAATGAAAGCGTGGCACGAAGACGGCCGCCCTGTGGTCCGCGATGACGGCACCCCCGGCGCAGTGATCTGACATGATCGCCACCCTCGCGATCGCAGTCGCCGCAGGGATTCTCATCGGGCTCTCCCTCGGCGCACTCGGTGGTGGGGGATCGATACTGACTGTTCCTGCCCTGGTGTATCTCCTGGCGGTCGAACCGCAATCGGCAACGAGCGCCTCGCTGATCATCGTCGGAATCACCTCGATCATCGCGGCCATCAGCCATGCGCGAGCACGGCACGTTCGGTGGCGGGCAGCGGCAGTATTCGGAATCCTGGGCTCGGTCACCGCCTTCGGTGGATCGATCCTCAACCGATCGGTCGACCCGCAGATCTTGCTGCTCGCGTTCGCGGCACTGATGATCGTCGCCGCCGGCGCGATGCTGCGCCGCACCCGGCGCGGACACGATACCGACCTACCGAACCCGGCCGAGACCGCGGGAACACGCCCGAGCGCCGTCGCGGTCGCCACCAAGCCCGCGAAAGTGAAGATCACCACGTCGCAGGTAGTCAAGCTGGTCGCCTCCGCGCTCGTCGTCGGCTTCCTCACCGGGTTTCTGGGAGTGGGCGGCGGCTTCCTCATCGTCCCCGCTCTGGTTCTGGCACTGGGCTATTCGATGCCCGTCGCAGTCGGAACGTCACTGGTGATCATCTCGATCACCAGTGCGGGGGCCTTCACCGAGCGTCTCGGCACGGGTGCCACCATCCCGTGGGAGATCGTCGTACCGTTCACCCTCGCGGCAATTGCAGGCTCGTTCGCAGGAAAAGTCATCAGCGACAGAGTCTCTGCCACCACGCTCACCCGTAGCTTCGCCGCCTTGTTGCTCGTCGTGGCCGTCTACGTCACCGTCCAGGCCTCCATGGCCCTGTAACGCACATCGTTGTGCATCACAGCCTATTTCGGCGCACGCAAATGCGGCGCATCGCACACCCGGATCGAGGAGATCGTCGATGACCGCACTGATTCCCCGCCCTGAGGCGGCCAGGCCGTATCCGATGCGTCACGAGCCGAAGGGCTCGACGCTGTTCCAATTGGTGACCACCACCGATCACAAGACGATCGGGAAGATGTATCTGGTCACCTCGTTCGGATTGTTCCTCATCGGCGGGTTGATGGCGCTGCTCATGCGCACCGAACTCGCGGTACCGGGGTTGCAGTTCCTGTCCAACGAGCAGTACAACCAGCTGTTCACCATGCACGGCACGATCATGCTGTTGCTCTACGCCGTCCCGGTTGCGTACGGATTCGCCAATTACATTCTGCCGCTGCAGATCGGGGCACCGGACGTCGCGTTCCCGCGACTCAACGCGTTCGCGTACTGGCTGTATGTCTTCGGATCGCTGATCGTGCTCGCCGGGTTCATCACCCCGGGAGGTGCCGCGGACTTCGGGTGGACCGCCTATACGCCGCTGACGAGTGCACTGCATTCCCCCGGCGTCGGTGCCGACCTGTGGGTACTGGGGCTGATCCTGTCCGGCTTGGGCACGATCTTGGGTGCGGTCAACTTCATCACCACCGTGGTGTGCCTGCGCGCACCCGGCATGACGATGTTCCGGATGCCGGTCTTCACCTGGAACATGCTCGTGACCTCGGTGCTGGTGCTGCTGGCGTTCCCGACCTTCGCGGCCGCGTTGGCCGGGCTGGCGTTCGATCGACACTTCGGTGGTCACGTGTTCGACCCGGCGACCGGGGGAGCGGTGCTCTGGCAGCACCTGTTCTGGTTCTTCGGCCATCCCGAGGTCTACATCGTCGCGCTCCCGTTCTTCGGCATCGTCTCCGAAATCTTCCCGGTCTTCAGCCGCAAACCCATCTTCGGCTACAAGGGTCTGATCTTCGCCACCCTCGGCATCGCAGCGCTCTCGATCACGGTGTGGGCGCACCACATGTACGCCACCGGAGCTGTTCTGCTGCCGTTCTTTTCGTTCATGTCCTTCCTCATCGCCGTGCCGACCGGGGTGAAGTTGTTCAACTGGATCGGCACCATGTGGCGAGGACAGGTCACCCTGGAAACCCCGATGCTGTTCAGCATCGGATTTCTGATCACGTTCCTGTTCGGCGGACTGACCGGTGTGCTGCTGGCCAGCCCCCCGATCGATTTCCACGTCACCGACACCTACTTCGTGGTGGCTCACTTCCACTACGTGCTGTTCGGGACCATCGTCTTCGCCACCTATGCCGGGGTGTACTTCTGGTTTCCCAAGATCACCGGACGCATGCTCGACGAACGCCTCGGCAAGTGGCACTTCTGGACGACGTTCGTCGGGTTCCACATGACGTTCCTGGTCCAGCACTGGCTCGGCAACGAAGGGATGCCGCGCCGCTACGCCGACTACCTGCCCTCCGACGGATTCACCACCTTGAACCTGATCTCCTCGATCGGAGCGTTCATTCTCGGGCTGTCCACGCTGCCGTTCGTGTGGAATGTGTTCAAGTCCTACCGATACGGTGAGGTCGCCACCGTCGACGATCCGTGGGGCTACGGCAACTCTCTCGAATGGGCCACCACCTGCCCACCGCCCCGTCACAATTTCACCGAAATACCTCGTATCCGTTCCGAGCGGCCGGCGTTCGAGCTGCACTACCCTCATATGGTCGAGCGCATGCGCACCGAAGCCCACGTCGGGCTGACGGGCCACACCGCCGACGTGCGGGCCCCCTCCGAAATCATCGCCGACGGCGTCGAAGAGGGCACCGCCAGCGGGACCCCAGAGGACAGACGGTGACGAGCACGCGGAGACTGCGCTCGACAGGTGCCGCTGTCCTGGTACCGGGACGGGTGTCGTACGCGATCGCGGTCGCCATGGGGTTCTACGTGCTCGCGCTGATCCTGGTGTTCACCTTCCTCGTCCCTCGACTCTCACCCGGGTCAGCGACCGCTGTCACCGCTGCCGTGGTGGCCGGCTTCGCGGTGCTGCTGATGGCGGCGATGATGTTCGCAGCCCGCACACCGCTGCATCCCGCAGCGGTCCGGGACACCGCGGCGGACCGAGAGGACGACATCGTCGAGGGGTGGGCGGTGGTCCTGGGCACCGACATCGATCCACGACGAGTGGAACTGGAAGTGACGGTGCCCGGGTCCGGAACGTACCGGTGCGATGTGCGTGCAGAACGGTCGACCGTCCGCGCACTGGTGACCGGTGCCACCATTTCGGTCTGGGTCGATCCTCATCATCGTCGGTCGTTGACCTTGGTCGGGGTCGGTCCGAGCATCGGCGACGATACCTCCGGGAACGGGAAAAGCTGATCGAGCATCCTCGCCCGCACCCCGCGGCGGCGAAAGCCACTCCGGGGTCGCAGACGTCGATCGCAACTACCCTCGACTGCCCGCCGGACGGCTGGCTGCGCCGGTGACCGACGTGAGTGCGCCTGCGCGACATCGATTTGCCCGCGACGGAGCCCCCCGCTTGCCGGCGATGGCGAGTGCGGTCGTGGTGTTGCACCTGATCGGGTGGGGGCTGTTCGTTCACTACGATGCGGACCTGCGCATGCACGGTCTGACCGGTCGACGCCGCGACAACCGAGATCACGAAGAAAGACGACTCGGGTCGCAGCCCTGGCAGGACCAGGGCTGCGGACCGCGATCTACTTCTTGGAGAACATGCGGGAGAACAATCCCGGTGACTTCGGATCGGAGTCGTGCCCCTTGCAGCGATTGGACGCCGGAACGCCCCGCATCACCTGATCGACGTGTTGACCACATCCCGCCCACGTCGTTTTTCCGCACTTCTTGCACGTGACAGCCCTGCACATGAGTCTCTCCCTCGATCGACAATTCACTTCCCAGTATACCCTATGGGGTATCCAATTCCGGGTGTCGGGGATGATCGGTCATCGCGGCGGGCAGGGGGTCCGCCCAAGTGGGCGACATCGTAGACGAACTGTTGGGGTACCGCGCTGGTCCACGGCCGCAGGCCGAGTGCGGTCTTGATACCGATCAGGGCCTGTGCGATGGGTGGGCACCGGCGACACTGCCGCAGGTGCGTGTCGATGCGTGTCGATGCGGGCCGACGCGTCGACATCGAGACGCCCGTCCAGGTAGTCCGATGCCGCGGCGAGTGTGCGCCGGCACGCCTGGGAGTCGTTTCGCGGGTGTGCGGGACCGTTGTCGAGGGCGCATAGCAGCTTCACCCGTGCACGGTGGATGCGCTTGTACACCGCTGCGGTGGTGAGCGCGCCGACCGCACCGATCTGTGTCGCCGTCCAGCCCTCGCCGTCGTGCAGTGCCAGGACCATTCGATCCTCGACGGTCAACGTCGCCAGCGCTGCTCGCACCGTGGATCGATCGCTGAGCGCCTGCGCGACCGTCTCGGGGTGCTCGAGGTCGCTGATCGGTACATCGATGTCGCCCGTGCCCGATGGTTCGGTGCGCTGAGTCTCCGCGCGTGCGGCCACATCGCGTGCACGGTTGATCGTGATCCGGTAGAGCCACGTCGTCAGCGCCGATTCGGATCGAAACGTTCTCCGGTTGCGCCATGCGCGTTCGAGGACGTCCTGCACCAGATCGTCGGTATCGGCCGGTGATCGTGTCATCGCGGCTGCGAAGCGACGAAGAGTCGTGCCCTGGTCGATCAGATCGCGCGCGAAGCGCTCGTCGTATGCCGCGCTGTCGAGGTCGAGGTCGAGGTCGGGGTTGGGCTGTTCGCGCGAGGAGCCGTGGATTTGTCCACTTCGGCGTTCTCGCCCGTCCAACAGTGAAAGTCCCTCTACAGAACTGGAATCATCATGTCGTTCGTCGAATTCATGCGCAGTACTGCCGGACGCGCACTGCGCATCGTGGTGGGAATCGCTCTGATCGTGGTCGCCGTCATGCTCGGCGGTGTCGGGGGCATCGTGGTGGGAGTGATCGGCGGTGTCTTCGTGCTGACCGGGGTGATCAACGTGTGTCTGCTCGGCCCGTTGTTCTCCGTCGATCTTCGAGGTCGGCCCAAGACGTCCTGAACGGGGTGCGCGGGCGGGCAGCTCAGAAATGGGGGATCACCTTGAACGCGGTGTACCCGTCGCTGCTCTGGGCCAATGCGACACCGTTCGAGGTCACTGCTGTCGGTGCGGCACTCGGTGATGTGCCGGTGACGCGGCCGGAGGTCGCATCGATGGCAGTCACCCCCGAGTCCGACGCGCCGTAGACGACGCCGCCGACCAGAGCGAAGCGGTCGGCGGCGGGAAATTGATCGGCGGTGAAACCTCGGGTGCCGTACTGCTCGAACAGGACAGCGATTCCGTCGTCGGTGAGGTCTGCGGTGGTGATCATTGTCGCCCCGCTACTGCTGTCGGCGGTCACCACCATCGGACTGCGGCTACCGCTGATCCATCGGAGCTCGGCATCGGAGAGTCGATAGACCGCCTGGATCGGTTCGGGACGGGTCGGGATCGTCCATGCCACGACCACTGCATTGCCGGCGGTGGCGACGAATCGTGCGGTCCCGGGGATCGCTGCGGGGGGCGGGGTGAGGGTGTCGGTGGACCAGGCGGTGTTGCCGGTGTCGGCGGTCACGATGCGCGCTGTGTCGCCGTCGACGGTGACCGCGTATCCACCGGATTCGGAGATCGCACCCGTCAGGTCGGTGCGGTGTCCGTCGGTCGCCGAGACGGCGGCCACGGCTGCGGGCCTTGCTGTCTGCGAGCAGTCGGCGTCGATCAGCAGCCCGGACCCGGTCAGGCAGCCTGCAGCAGAGACCGGACCCCATACGAGGTCGCCGGTGCGGGTATCGCGGGCGGTCATCGTGGCCGGTGCACCCGAACCGGGATCATCGATGTCCTCGGTGATCAACAGCTCACGGTTGTGTGTGCTGGTCACCGCGAACTCGTCGCGATCGGCGGGTACGTCCACGCCGAACCGTGGTGTGCCGGTGTCGTCGAGTACCTGCACCCGGTGCGAACCGGATGCGTCCGAGGAGTCGACGACTCCGACGAACCCGTCCTCGACGATCTTCGGCTGCGACAGGAACGGGATCGACCACAGTGCCGTGTCTCCGAAGCCCGGCGGCGGCGCGGCCGGATGCGCGGCCGGATCGGTGCCCGTGGCGTCTCGAGTAGGCGAGGAACTGCACGCCGACGCCAGCGCGACGGCGCACAGTACAACGGTCCCGATCACCGCCGCCGCTCTGCCGATACGGTGCACACCCATCTATGCGGTGGTGCTGTCTCCGCCGAGTGCCATGATCGCGCTCTGCAGCAGTGCAGTGGCCCGGTCGGCGACCTCGGCCAGGCCCGCTGCATCCGAGAGCCCCACCATCACTTGGGGGTTCATCGCTTCGACGATGGTGCTGCTGCCGTCGGCTCGCACCACCACGTTGCACGGCAGCAGCAACCCCACCTGCCGATCGGTGTCGATGGCAGCCTTCGCCAGCTGCGGATTGCATGCTCCGAGGATGACGTAGCGTTCGATGTCGGCGTCGATCTTGCTCTTCAACGTCGACTGCATGTCGATCTCGGTGAGCACTCCGAATCCCTGTTCGGCGAGTGCCTCACGGGTTGCGTCCACGGTTTCCTCGAACGGCATGTCCACTCGGGTACCGATGGCCAGTTCGGTCATAGTTCGTTCGGTTCCTTTCGATCGGTTCGGGTGTCGGTCACTCGATGGTCGGTGCGCGGGTGAGCAGGCGTCGCCCGGTCATGCTGCGCAGGAAGCGGAGGTGCAGTCGCGTTTGCGCCATCGGACGATCACCGCTGCCGTCAGCATTGCCAGGGACACCCCGGCGAGGATGGGTTGTATCGGTGCCCACAACCCCAGGGCACCCGAGGTGCCGAGCGCGAGAAGCACCAGCTTGTTGCACACCGGACATCCGACGGCGAAGAAGGTCAGTACGACACCGAGAGCGGCGGGTGTGCCGGTCCGCTCGACCCGCGCGGGTTTGTCGATCCCGAACCACAGTGCGGTCAACAGGGCCGTGGCCAGCAGAACCGGAAGCTCCCACGCCCGCACCGGCACCTCACGGCCGAAGACCGGCGTGTCGATGATGTCGGTGGGAATGCCCACCACCAACACGGTGATCACACCGGCGACGGTGCCGCGTGCCGCCCGCATCCCCCAACGCCCGTACCGAGCGGACTGGGCGATCACCTCGTCATCGGAACGGCCTGCGGTTTCGACGTCGAGGCGGTCGGACGTGGCGGGCTCGGTCATCAGCGAGGATCTCCTACGGGTTGTAGTTGTGTGAGTAGGGTGACACTGTGAGGCTATACCCAGATGGGTATCGCTGCCAGTATTGCCGACTGCCGAAAGGTATTGCATGACTTCGACATCTCGCTCCACTCGCCGACGAGACATCGTGCTCCTGGCCATCGCCGTGGTGGTGGCGGCCGTGCTCGTGGGAGCTCTCGTACTCGGAACGACAGGTGGCGACGAGCAGTCGGAGGCCGCACCGGACGCCGGGTCGAGCAGCGCGAGCGGACCGCCGGTGATGGGACCGCTCGGCGATCTGGCGCACCGCGAGCCCGATGATCCGATGGCCCTCGGCGACGTCGATGCCCCGGTGGTGATGATCGCCTTCTCGGACTTCCGGTGTCCGTTCTGCGCCCAATTCAGCCGGGACACCGAGCCGCAGCTGATCGACCGATACGTCGATACCGGCACCCTGCGCATCGAATGGCGAGACCTACCCATTTTCGGGCAACAATCGTTCGACGCCGCCCGGGCCGGACGCGCCGCCGCCGCCCAGGGCAAGTTCTGGGAGTTCACCCGCGCCGTCTACGCCGATGCTCCCGAAACCGGTCACGCGGACCTGACACTGGAGTCGCTGCAGAGCTACGCGCAACAGGCCGGGGTACCGGACATGGCTCGGTTCACCGCCGACGCCACCGGCACCGCATTCGACGCCGCGATCACCGCCGACTCCACCGAAGCGCAGTCGTTGGGTATCCCGGCCACTCCGGCGTTCTCGGTGAACGGTGATCCGGTTCTGGGCGCGCAACCGTTCTCGGAATTCGTCGATCTGATCGACGCGGCAGCCGGCGCGTAGGGCGGCCCGCGATGTCGCAGATCGGACTTCTCGGAGCATTCCTCGGCGGGCTCCTGGCACTTCTCAGTCCATGTTCGGCCCTGCTGCTGCCCTCCTTCTTCGCGTACGCCTTCGACGGGGCCGGCAAGCTCGCCGGCCGCACCGGGATCTTCTACCTCGGGCTCGCGGCGGTCCTGGTGCCCCTCGGTGCCGGAGTCGGGGCCATCGGCTCGGCGATCACCCGGTATCGCGAGGTCACCACGATGATCGGCGGCGTGGTCATCATCGCCCTCGGGGTGATGATCATCGTCGGTCGCGGCTTCGCGCTGGGGTCCGCGCAGAGAGCAGCCGCGCGCATCGACGTCTCCTCCACCGGATCGGTGTTCGCCCTCGGCGCGGTCTACGGGCTCGCAGGGTTCTGCTCGGGACCCCTGCTCGGCGCGGTCCTGACCGTCGCCGTCGCCGGCGGTCAGGCCGTATACGGCGGAGTTCTCATGGCGCTCTACGCAGCGGGGATGGTGATACCCCTGTTCGTGCTGGCGCTGGTCTGGGACCGATTCTCGCTCGGATCACGAACGTGGCTGCGCGGCAAGGAAATCAGCATAGGACCGCTGAGAACGCACACGACATCTCTGATATCGGGGGTACTTTTCATCGGTATCGGAGTGCTGTTCCTGCTCACGGAGGGCACAGCGAACCTCGGCGGCGTCATGGGGGTCGACAGTCAGTACTCGCTCCAGGTCTGGATCAGCGACGTGGCCGACGCGGTACCGAACACCGCAGTACTCCTGATCGCAGTGCTGGTGATCATCGCAGTCCTGACGGTGCGCATCGTCCGTGGTCGAGGCCGCGACACCGCAGCCGAGTCCTCCGAGCTCGGTGAACGCGAGAACCGAACTCTCTGAGACGGTGTGCCTACGACACTGGAGCGGGGATGTGATGTCAGGTGTAGAGCTGTGACCACCCATCTCGCTGACGTCGAGCGAGATGGAGCACTGCAGCGGGAACCACTTCGACACCCATCAGCAGATCGTCGTCACCGAGCCCTCTGCCCTCCAGACTGTTGCGGCATGCTTTCACCGTGATGGAGGCCGAATCGATCAACGCCCGCATCTCCAGGGAAATATCCGAACAGCGCAAGGCCGCATCGAGGCCCGGTCCGAAGCACACGACTTCGATCGTCACCGGCTCGGTCGCAGCATCGAGAAGGTTGTGGATCGCCCGCACCACGGCGGTGGGTGTGGTGTTGACGGCGAACACCACACGCAGGGGAGTCGGATGATCGGTCACGTGAAAGTTCCGTTCTTCAGATCACGGTGAGCTGCGGTGCCCCACGGCTGTGCATGGAGAAGAACATCGATGGCCCGACCCTCACCGACAGGGCGGACCAGATGTTCCAGCTCGTGGACCTGCAATCCGCTCGCGGCGCGGGCGAGGTCGTCGATGGCGGGCAGGATCGACGGATCGGGTGGGCCTCCGACTCCGTGAGTGAAGTTCTCGAGCGCATGACCGAGATACAACAGCCGTCCACCCGGTGCGAGCCAACTTCCTGCACCGGCAAGGACGGCAACCAACTCGTCGACCGGTAGATGCAGGAAGCCGATGGCCACCAGATCCACCGGGCCGGGCGGCTCCCAGGCCCGCACGTCGGCAACGGTGTAGTCGATCGACCGGTCCTCCCCGCCGCTGCGTGCGAGTTCGATTGCCACAGAAGAAAAATCGACAGCATTCACCGTCCACCCCGCGTCGGCCAACCATCGAGCGTGGCGCCCGTCCCCGCACCCCAGATCGACCGCCCGGCCAGGGGGCAGCTCCGCAAACCGCGCAGACAGGGCAGCCGCCGGGGCCGACCCCCACGGATGCTCGACGCTGCTGTACCGAGCATCCCAGTCCGACGAATTCACTGATTCACGCCTTTCCACTGTTGACCACCGCTGACCACCGCAGGGTCGGACAACCCGACGCGTCGACGAAGCTGTGAGTCACTTCACTGTACCCCGGGGGGTAACAGTGTGAACGGGTGCCCTGGTCAGGGCTGCGCGGTCAACCGCAGATAAGGCTTCAAGGTTCGATATCCGGGGAATCGTGTTGTTGCCTCGTCGTCGGAAACGCCCAGTCCGATGATCACGTCTTGACCCGGCTGCCAGTCGGCGGGTGTAGCCACTGGCTGACCGTAGGTCAGTTGCAAGCTGTCGATCGCGCGCAGAATTTCCGTGAAGTTGCGGCCGGTGGACATCGGGTAAGTGAGGATCAGCTGTATCGACTTGTCCGGGGCGATGACGAACACCGAACGTACGGTGGCCGCCGCGCTGGCGCTCGGGTGAATCATGTCGTAGAGCTCGGAGACTGCGCGATCGGTGTCTGCGATCATCGGGAAATTCACTGCTGTGCCTTGCGTTTGACCGACATCGCCTTCCCATGCCAGATGCGAATCCACCGAGTCCACAGAGAGGCCGAGTAGCTTGACTCCACGTCGATCGAACTCAGGTTTCAGCCGCGCTGCCGCACCGAGTTCGGTTGTGCATACGGGCGTGAAGTCACCGGGGTGGGAGAACAGCATTCCCCACGAGTCTCCCAGCCATTCGTGAAAGGAGATCGTTCCTGTGGTTGTGGCGGCGGTGAAATCCGGAGCTGTATCGCCCAATCGAATACTCATCGGTGCGTCCTTTCAATTATCGGTAGATCATAAATGATCGATCATTTATGATCGTACATGTGAAAGTCCCCTCGGAGTCGACGGATGCTCGGTCAAAGACAGGGCAGGGCGTCACGGTGACCGGTCTGCCCGAACAGATCAAAGATCTGCTGTGGAATCGAATAGCCGATGGCACGTACTCGCCGGGAGATCGGTTGATCGAGACGCGGATCGCTCGTGAGCTCGGCGTGAGCCAAGGTCCCGTCCGTGAAGCTCTTCGGCAGTTGGCCGGAATGGGCCTGGTGGTCTTCGAAGCCCACCACGGGTGCCGAGTCAGACGGGTCGACCAGGACGAGCTCGATGAGGTGTCAGTGGTGCGCGCAGCACTGGAAGAGACAGCAGCACGACTTGCAGCCGGTCGCGGCATGGCGGTGGACCGCATTGCCGATGAAGTCGACGGTATGCGCTCCGCCGCCGTCGCCGCGAACGGTCGAGCATGGGTCGCGCACGCTATGGCATTCCATCGGCTCATCGTCGCGGCCTCCGGCAACAGCACACTGCTGTCGACGTGGGAGCATCTGTCGATCGAAGGTCGAACCGCTCAACTCGTATTGGCACCAGGATTCGACATGGGTGCCAGCACGGAACAGCACCAAGTAATACTCGAAGCGCTCGGTGCGGGCGATGCCGAAAGGGCCGCTCGGCTGTCTCGCGAACACGAAGAGACCTTCATCCGCGGCGACCCCACGTCAGATTGAGCGGAAGGGCACGACCACAACGACCGCAGCTGCCTCTGCTCCGCGGCCCGTCACCTATCCGAACGGCATGGCCGGTTCGGTGGATTCGGACGTCAAGCGACGCTATGCGCGATCCACATCCAGCCATAGTGACTGTGTATGAAACCCGTGCTCAGTTATTCGAAAGATCGAACGAACCCGAACCGCGCCCCGGGTGTGACGCGCCCTCTTATCGGAGGATTCCGTAGCACTCGCTGACGCCGCTCACTCTGATTCCGTTTGTCGGTGAGACGGCTGCTGGCTTCGTCAGCGAAATTGTGGACATCACTCTTTAAGCTATGGCGACTTAGTCGACCGTCCAGTGCAGTCCACTTCTGACACAGTGCAGTCGTCTTCTGAAACTGACATCGGTGCTGTCGGTAATCGAACTCTCGCGCGCCTCGTACCGAAAGATGAAGCAAAACCTCTGGTGGGCAGCGGGATACAACCTCATCTCAGTCCCACTCGCGGCAGGAGTGCTCGCACCGGTCGGGTTCGTACTGCCCATGTCCATCGGCGCGATCCTGATGTCGCTGTCGACGATCATCGTCGCCGCGAACGCGCAGCTGCTCCGGCGACTCGACCTCACGCCCGACACCATCGCCGGAGCGCTGAACGAGGGGAGTTCCAATCCTCCGTCGCAGCGCACACCGTCACTGTGAGAGCTGATCTCGTACCGGAAACGCAGCCCTGACGACTGCGAAACGCTGATGGCCGCACCCTCTCCGCCGGAGAGGATGCGGCCATCGTTGTGTGGCGGGCCGGGTCAGCCGAGCAGCCGCTGCATGGTCTCGATTTCCTGCTGCTGAGTGGCGACGATGGCGCGTGCCATCTCCAGGGCGTCAGGATTGGAACCGTCCGCGATTTCGGTGTTCGCCATCTCGATGGCACCGGTGTGGTGGGCGATCATCATCGTCAACCACTGGCGGTCGAATTCCGGTCCCGACGCTGCCATCAACGCGTCCATGTCCTGAGCGGTCATCATGCCGCTGCCAGAGCTGTGGTCCATCCCGCCCATGTCACTCATGTCCATGTCGGGCATGGGCTGGCCCCACTCGGTCAGCCATGCCGTCATCTGGTCCATCTCGGGCTGCTGTGCGCCGGCGATCGCCGATGCCAGCGACAGCACGTCCGGGTTGTCGGTGCGGCCGTTCGCCATGTCGGCCATCTCGACTGCTTGTGCGTGGTGCGGATACATCATCTGCGCGAACATCACGTCGGCATCGTTGAACTCTGCGGACGCGCTTGCTTGGGCCGAGGACATCGGTGCGGAGGACATCGAGCCCATGGAATGCCCGTCCATCGACGAATCGGTCGAGTCGTTGCTACAGCCGACGACGAGGAACGCGCTGGCGGCGGCAGCAGCGAGTGAAGCCATGACTTTGGTACGCATGTGGAATCTCCTTGCAAGAGTGGACAATCAGGGGTGTGTGACGTGTTTCGGTCCGCCGGTCGACGCGCGTCTACCGGGCTCCCTGTCACACTCGCAAGGTCACCGATCTGTCCAACTCCCACAAGGTCCACGGCGGTGCGCGCTCCAGGATGGAGTCTGTGCGCCCGGCGATCCCGTCCACCGCTGTCGGCGACTGGCCTGTCTCGGTGCTCATCGTCGGGACGGACAACGCGGCCCACGACACCGGAGTTCCCACACAGGGATGCATCATCTGATGCGCCGACGGACAATCGTGTTCCCCGAACATCACCGAAGCCGAGCTACTGCCCGGGGCTGTCGACGCCATCGCGGCATGACCACCGGTCATCGACTCCGACATCGGGCCAGCCATCGACGATGCCGGTGTCACAGAATGCATCAACAACACCCCGAACACCGTCACTGCAATCAACAATCCGATCGCCGAGGCTGTGCCCCGTCGAGTGCGACGAATCGTCGAGTTCATGCTCTCGACGGTAACAGGGCATACCCCCCAGGGGTAGCGTCGGTGCGTCGTTCAGCTGGCCAGTCGGACGTCAGCTCTCGGTCGTGCGAACCAGTGAACCAACACCCCGCTCGCGACACTGAGTGTTGCGAGCGTCGGCATCGCCACCACGATCGCCCTGTCGAGCCCCCAGAAGGTTGCGAGCGCACCGATCCCAACCGCAGTGAGACCCTGCGACAGGTACGCCACCAAGTACATCAACGACAGTGTCGCGGCCCGCGTCTCGGCCTCGGAGGCTGCGACGACCATCCCGAGCCCGCCGTAGAATGAGGTTCCCCCCGGATGGTGGACACCGAGATAGCGGGATCAATGGTTCCGCTGGAAGGATGTCCTCATGTCCCGCAAACGCAGGTCTTTCACGA
>NZ_JBITUQ010000032.1:0-46016 GCF_044542515.1 Rhodococcus sp. NPDC078407
CTACCTCTGCTCGGTTCGGGATGACACGTCGGGACATCTGCTCCACATCTCCTCAGGTCAGGAGCTGTGTTGCAACCATCACTTGAAACTGCCCTGGACGGTGCAATGGTCCATTCACGCGAGCCGGGTGAGCGGATCGATCAGGACGAGAAGGTGCCCATCACCGGAATCCACTCGCGGAACGACGCCGACTCGATCAGGTTCTCGATTGCGAACGGATCCTGCGCGAACAGTGATTCCACTGACGCGGCGTCTGCGCCCTCGACCAACAGCAGCGCGCCGCTGTCGTCGGCGAACGGGCCACTGGAGACGAGCGTCTTCTGCTCCGACAACTCGGCCAGCCACGCTCGGTGTGTCGCGCGATGGGTGTTGCGGCCCTCGGTGGTCGCAGGGGAGTACGTGTAGGTGACGGCGATCAGGGCCATGGAGCTCACTTCCGGATTCGAGGGGTGTCCGGAGAATTCTGTCAGAGCGAGAGCAGCATGCGCGTGTTGCCCAACGTGTTCGGCTTCACGAAGCTGAGGTCGAGAAACTCTGCGACGCCGGTGTCGTAGGACCGGCACATTTCCGCGTACACCTCGGCCGTGACGGGTGTTCCGTCGATTTCGGCGAACCCGTGCCGAGCGAAGAAGTCCACCTCGAACGTCAACACGAACACTTTCTGCAGTGCCAGATCGCGTGCGACGTCGATGAGCTTGGCGACGATCAGATGCCCAGCGCCATGACCTTTCGCAGCGGGATCCACTGCCACCGTACGAACCTCGCCTAGATCGGCCCAGAGCACATGCAACGCCCCGCAGCCGATGACCTCGCCGTCGCGTTCCGCGATCCAGAATTCCTGTACGGCTTCGTAGAGTGTGACCAGGTTCTTCTCGAGCAGGATGCGGCCCGCATAGATGTCGATCAGCCGCTTGATCTCGGGAATGTCGGATGTCCTGGCGCGGCGCACGACGAGGGTGCCGTCGTGCTCGGGACGCCGGTCCGCGGACTCGAGAGGTGCGCCGGATTCGGTATCGGTGGTGTCGCGACTCGCCCGATTCGTCCCAGAACTCATGGGGTGAACAGTAGTCACCACCGCAACCGATAAACTTTTCGTGTGTCGTCGATCGAGCTGTGTCCCCGTCTGGGTGGGTGGATGCTGCCCGAGGGCGGGCACACCGCCCGATTCGGCGTTGTCGGGTCGCGAGTTGGACGATGAGCGGTCCGGTTGCGCCTGGTCAGGGCGTTCCGTCGAGCAGCGGTAGTTCGAGTAGCGGCGATGCCTCGCGCGCCGGGGTGACCGGACGCAGCCCGGAATTGCCGCATGGCAACGCCGTTCCCGGGGCGACGGACGACGTGCCGTTGCTCAACATCGCCAACGTCCTGACCGTTCTCCGCATCGCACTGGTACCGGTGTTCCTGGCGGCGTTGTTCGTCGGCGACGGCCACGACACCACCTGGCGGCTGACGGCCACCGCGATCTTCGCGGTTGCCGCCATCACCGACCGCATCGACGGCCAAGTGGCACGCAAGTACGGTCTGGTCACCGATTTCGGGAAAATGGCAGACCCCATCGCAGACAAGGCCCTGATCGGTGCCGCGCTCGTCGGCCTGTCGGTTCTGGGAGATCTGTCCTGGTGGGTGACCGTGGTCATCGCAGTGCGGGAGATCGGCATCACCGCGGTCCGCTTCGCGGTCATCCGGCATGGCGTCATCCCCGCCGGGCGCGGAGGAAAGGTCAAGACACTGGTGCAGACCTTCGCGATCGGCGTGTACCTGTGTCCGCTGCCGAGCGCGGTCGATCCGGTCGCGATGACGCTGATGGCTCTGGCGGTCGTGCTGACCCTCTACACCGGAATCGATTACGTCGTGCAGGCCATTCGGCTGCGCCGAGGTGTGTCCACCTCGTGAGAGTGTCGGAGGACTACAGTCTTGGCAACCGTGTCGGATGACCTTCGAGGCGTCTCGGACCGAACCGGCATATAGGGTCGGGAACCAATAGGACCGACCGAGACGTTGAACATGCAGACGGCTCCGGACGAACGAGATGAGAACGTTGTCGTCTCGACGGCTCGGCCGTCGGTACGGACACCAACGAGGAGGAGCGAGATGGCGCTGCTATTGCGTGAAGCACTCGGCGACAGTCTGCGGCGTACTCGCGTCGCACAGAGCCGAACCCTGCGTGAAGTCTCCAACACCGCACGCGTGAGCCTCGGGTATCTCTCCGAGGTCGAGCGTGGTCGGAAGGAGGCGTCGAGCGAACTGCTCGCCGCGATCTGCGATGCCCTCGCCGTCCCGCTCGCGGACGTCATGAGCGACGTCAGTGTGACGCTGTCGGACGCGTCCGTCGCTGCGGCTCGGCTGGACGATGCGGCCGTGGCCACTCGGATCGACGGCGATACCCGAGTCGTGATTCCCGCACCTGCTGCCAGAGCTCTCGCTGCCGCCTAAGATCGGGAAAGCACGCAGCTTCGACCCCTGACCCAGACCGATCACGCGACTTCTTCAGCACGGACAAGTACCGACAGGTTCATTTCGGTCACTGCGAGAGCAGCCGACCCGTACGCGGCCACCGCGGCGCAACAGATGGAGGCAGGACCACCCCATGGCTAATCCTTTCGTCAAGGCCTGGAAATACATGATGGCGCTCTTCAATTCCAAGATCGACGAGAAGGCCGACCCCAAGGTTCAGATTCAGCAGGCGATCGAGGACGCGCAGCGGCAGCATCAGGCTCTGTCTCAGCAGGCCGCGTCCGTCATCGGTAACCAGCGTCAGCTCGAGATGAAGCTCAGCCGGCAACTGGACGAGGTCGAGAAGCTCAACGCGAACGCTCGGCAGGCGGTGACGCTGGCCGATCAGGCGAACACCGCAGGTGACGTCGAGAAAGCCACGCAGTACACCAACGCCGCCGAGGCGTTCGCCGCCCAATTGGTGACCGCGGAGCAGAGCGTCGAAGATCTCAAGGTCCTGCACGATCAGTCTCTGCAGGCCGCCACGCAGGCCAAGAAGGCCGTCGAGCAGAACGCGATGGCTCTGCAGTCGAAGGTCGCCGAGCGTACGAAGCTGCTCAGCCAGCTCGAGCAGGCGAAGATGCAGGAGAAGGTCAGCGAATCGCTGCGGTCCATGGACACCACGCTGTCCGCCCCGGGCAACACGCCCAGCTTGGATGCCGTTCGAGACAAGATCGAACGCCGTTACGCCGATGCTCTCGGTTCGGCGGAGCTGGCTCAGAACACCGTCTCGGGTCGCATGCTCGAGGTCCAGCAGGCTTCGGTGCAGATGGCGGGTCACAGTCGGCTCGAGCAGATACGAGCGTCGATGGCAGGCGACTCGTTGCCGTCCGGCGACTCCGCGGCCAAGCCCTCGATCGCCAAGTCCCCGAACGCCACGCCCGAGCCCCCGGCTCAGGCGTGATCGTCGTGGCCGATACGGCTGTCGACTGACAACGGTCTCGGTATGGGTAGGAAAGAACACGAATTCGGCCGGTCGCGCAAGCGGCCGGCCGTTTCGCTCGATCGTGAGTCCATCACTGCAGCAGTCGCAGAGTCCGGTGCGGTGGTCAGGTCGCTGGCGGAGTCCGCGCGCAGTGTCGGTAAGTCGGTGTTCGATGCTGCCGGCCGTCGAAAAGATCCTCGTGTCAAACATTTGAAGAAGATTCGTCGAGCCAGGCGGCGAGGCATCCGCTTCGGTGCCGCCTCCACCACGACCGCTGCGGGAACAGTAGGGCTTGCCGTGCTGTCCGCACCGGAGTGGTCGTTGTACGCCGGCAGCGGAAGTGCCGCACTCATGGCCGTTCCGGCGGTGTTCGCGGTCGCCCGTTTACGCCGACTGCGGTTTCAGCCGGTACCCGTGGGGATGCCGGCCAAGCGCGTGTTGCCGCAGCGGGGGTCTGCCGCATTCGAGCCGATGGCTCGGTTGGCCGGTGCCGAGAAGAGTCTGTTCGAGCTGCTGGGAATACTGGCGCGATCGGAGACGATCGGAACCGCCGAGGTGGAAGAGACGATCGGTGTCGCCTCGGAAGCTGTGCACGGCCTCGAAGGTGTCGCCGTCGACATCGCTGCTCTGGAACGGGCCGGTGCAGCCAGCGTCGCCACGCGTGAGCACCTGCGCAGTGGGATAGATTCGGCTGCAGCAGATCTCGCGGCCGGAGTCGACCAGTACGAACAACTCGTCGCGGCCGCAGCACGGATGGCTGGACCAGCTGGATTCTCGTCGACGACGATCGTGGACAACCACCGCCGAGAACTCGAGTCGGCCACCGACCGACTGCAGGGATGGGCCGAGGCACTCACCGAAATCGACCGGATCCGGGCGCGGCACCGCTGACGCATTTCAGGGTTCACCCCGATGTGCTCGGAGCGCGCCGGTGCCAAGATCGATGTATGCGACACGACACGGTGCGCGGAGACGCGGTTGGAGTTCCTCATGTTCTGGAAAGTACTGGCATTCATCGTTCTGATCTGGATCGCGCTCGCGCTACTGGGCACCATCATCAAGGGTGTGTTCTGGCTGGTCGTCGCCGGTGCGATAGTACTGGGGCTGGTTTGGCTGTACAAGGCGATCGCCTCCGGCGACAACCGGGCGTCGATGAAGTTCTGACCCCGGCATCCGTCACCCCCGTGGTGGGTGGTTCCGGTCGACGAACACCCGTAGTGCACGTGGTACCGACCGAACCGTGACCGGTAGTTCACCGATGCGTTCACCGTCCGCATATGCGACCATCCCGTCGCACCGCAGGGTGACCCGCTTCGAGGTGTAGGTATCGACCTCCGGGAGATCGATGTGCGTTCCCCGGTACAGAGTCGGCGACATCCTGAGCAGTCGGGTTCGACTGACCCCTGGAACGACGGTGATGTCGAGCAGATCGTCGTCCACCCGAGCCGTCGGACAGACCGCCATTCCGCCGCCGTAACAGCTGCCGTTCCCGATCGCGACCAGAGTGGCGTCGATCCGAATTTCGGCGTCGTCCAATTCCATGACGTACGAATACTTTTCGAGCCTGGCCATCTGCATGATCATCGCGGCGTTGTAACGCAGGGGCCCACGGAACCACCGAAGTCGACCGGCTCTTTCGGTGACCAGGGAATCGAAACCACTCGACAGGACAGTTGCGAACCACCGGTCCCCGCTACGACCCAGATCGATCGATCGCGTGATGTCGTCGACAACGAGGTCAGCTGCTCGTACCGGATCGTCGAGGGGTATCCCCAGAACGCGCGCCAGATCGTTTCCGGTGCCCGCAGGTATGAGGCCCATCGGGGTGTCGGTGCCGGCGAGTACCTGCAGTACGAGATTGGCCATACCGTCGCCACCGACCGCGATCACGGCGTCGGTTCCGCTGTCGACGGCTTTGTTCAACAACGCCAACGCGTCTCCGGGGGTGCGCCCTTCGATGGCCGTGACGTCGAGTGCGCGCTCGCGGAGTCGGGCCACCGCGCGTCGACCGGTGTGTCCTGCCCGCCCGCCACCGGCCGCGGGATTGGTCAGCACTGTCACCGATCGGGTCATGATCGTCCGGATTCGTCGGTCACGTCGATCAGCTTGCCAGGTCGGCGATCGCCGTGTCGGTGAGCGCTGCTGTTTCCCGTCGACCGGCATCGGCGTAGATTGCCGATGCACGCTGTCGGTGATGTTCGTTCCCAATGTGGCCGAAGCTGTGAGGTACAGTAACGAAATCGCTTGGCTTTACCCGCGTTACAGTTCCTTGGTCCATATCGTGAAGGGTGGCACGTGACCGAGCAGCCGGTGTCGAGTTCTGTCTCGACTCAGTCCGTAGAGGCGGCATCGTCCACGAATACGCCCGAGAAGTCGATCGAGGACACCGTTCTCGACGCGGCCCGATCCTGCATTCTCGAGCATGGTGTTCGGCGTACGACACTTGCCGAGATCGCCCGGCGAGCAGAGGTCAGCAGGCCGACGGTCTACCGTCGATGGCCCGATACTCGGGCAGTGGTGTCCAGTCTGCTCACTCGCGAGATCAGCGCGGTCATTCCTCGCTTCGAATCGACCGCATCCGGGCGCGAGCAGATTGTCACCGCCGTGGGCGAGGCTGCGGATCGAATCAGAGTCCATCCGCTGTTCGTGAAGATTCTGCGTTCCGATTCCGATGTTCTTGCCACGTACATCCTGCACCGGCTCGGTACCAGCCAGGCATTGATCATCGACACCCTCTCGTCGTTGATCGTTGTGGGACAGCGCGATTCGTCGATTCGCGCAGGAGACCCCGCCACGTTGGCAACGATGTTGCTGCTGATGGTGCAGTCG
The DNA here is from genome assembly GCF_044542515.1 of Rhodococcus sp. NPDC078407. Taxonomy (NCBI): domain Bacteria; kingdom Bacillati; phylum Actinomycetota; class Actinomycetes; order Mycobacteriales; family Nocardiaceae; genus Rhodococcus; species Rhodococcus sp. NPDC078407. Next base: position 6,245 of record NZ_JBITUQ010000032.1, read on the forward strand.
GCGGTCCAGTCGGCCGAGATGGTCTCCGAGCGCCTCCCCGGTACCGAGGTGATGCGCCAGATGGCGTACGCGGTCGACGCCTATCTGCGTCCTCGGAGTTCGTGACGCGAGCGCGCTGCCGGTCGCGGTGATCGAAGACATGCGTCGGGCTCGTCCGGTCCGGTGTGGCACGCTGGGTCGGTGCGAGTAGCAGTGGTGGCCGGGCCTGATCCGGGGCATGCATTTCCGGCTATTGCCCTGTCTCTGTTGTTTCGCCAGGCCGGGGACGAACCGGTCCTGTTCACCGGAAGTCGGTGGGTGTCCGACGCCCGTTCCGCAGGGCTGCGAGCTCTTCCCCTGGGCGGCCTGGCACCGCGACCGGAAGACGACGACCTGGACGCCGGACAACGCATCCATTCACGGGCGGCGTTCGTCTCGGCAGAATTGCTAGCGGATCTCGAAGCCGAGAACGTCGATCTGGTGGTGTCGGACATCCTGACCGCAGGGGGCGGCATGGCGGCCGAGCGGCTTGGAATCCCGTGGATCGAACTGTCGCCTCACCCCTTGTACTCGCCTTCACGAGGGCTGCCACCGATCGGCAGTGGGCTGGCGCCGGGAACCGGGTTTCGGGGCCGGCTCCGCGACACCGTGATGCGCGCGCTGACGGCTCGCTCCATCGCACAGGGACGAACTCAGCGCTCCCGCGCCCGGACGAGCATCGGGTTGCCGGCCAGTGATCCCGGCCCGGCGGCCCGCTTGATCGCGACCATTCCCGCGCTCGAAGTGGAGCGACCCGACTGGCCGGACGATGCCCATGTGGTCGGACCTCTGCTGTGGGAGCCGACCGACGACGTACTCGACGCACCCGATGGCAACGCGCCGCTGGTCATGGTCGCACCGTCCACTGCGTTCACCGGTGCGGAGGGGATGCTGGAGATGGCCCTGAAAGGGTTGGACGGCAGCGGACTTCGCGTCGTGGCGTCGGTTCTCGATGGAGGCCCCGATGTGTTGCCGAACTGGGCGACTGCGGGCCTCGGTCGTCAGGACGAACTTCTACGACGCGCCGATGTGGTGGTGTGCGGGGGTGGCCACGGCATGTTGGCCAAAGCGCTCGTGCACGGAGTGCCGGTGGTGACCGTGCCCGGTGGCGGTGATCAGTGGGAACTGGCGAATCGGGCCGCGCGGCAGGGGAGCGCGGTGATCGTTCGACCGCCTACGGCGACCTCGATCGCCGACGCGGTGGCCGACGTTCTCGGTGATCCACGATTCGCTCGGGCTGCAGCGACGGCGGCGTCCGGCGCGACATCGGTCGAGGATCCGGTGTCGGTGTGCCATGAGGTCCTCGCTCGGAGCACGCGAGGGACAGGGCGTTAGGGTTGTCATCGTGCGTCTGACCGAATTTCGTGAACTGCTCACCGAGGAGTTCGGCTCCGTTCGTGGAAACTCCCTGCTGGCCGATCATGTGCTGTCCGGCATCGGGCGAACCGGAGCGCAGGCCATCGAAGACGGTGTGGATCCTCGTGAAGTGTGGCGCTCGATCTGTTACGAGTTCGATGTGCCCAAGGAACGCTGGTAACTCGTCGGTCGTCCGAGTCTCTCGGCGTGTCGGCAGCGACGGTAGTTGACTCGAACACGTGTTCCCCTATGCTGATTCCAACGGTTGCTGATCGGTCTCGAGAACTTCTTGTCGGTACCCCGTTCTAGCGTTACCGACGACAAAGCTGATCGACACGACACAGCTGAACGACACGACACAGGGAGCTCACGATGGCTGCATACGATCGCGACAAAGCACTCGATCTCGCGCTTGCGCAGATCGACAAGAACTTCGGTAAGGGTTCGGTGATGCGCCTCGGTGACGAGGTCCGCCAGCCCATCGCCGTCATCCCCACGGGATCGATCGCGCTCGACGTGGCACTCGGCATCGGAGGGTTGCCGCGTGGACGTGTCATCGAGGTCTACGGTCCGGAATCCTCGGGTAAGACCACCGTCGCCCTGCACGCGGTCGCCAGTGCTCAGCGGGCCGGAGGCATCGCCGCCTTCATCGATGCCGAGCACGCACTCGATCCCGATTATGCGAAGAAGCTGGGCGTCGACACCGACGCGTTGCTGGTCTCGCAGCCCGACACCGGTGAACAGGCCCTCGAGATCGCCGACATGCTGATCCGATCCGGTGCCCTCGACATTCTCGTGGTCGACTCGGTGGCTGCACTGGTACCTCGCGCCGAGATCGAAGGTGAGATGGGTGACAGCCACGTGGGTCTGCAGGCGCGTCTGATGAGTCAGGCGCTCCGAAAGATCACCGGTGCGATGAGCAACTCCGGTACCACCGTGATCTTCATCAACCAGCTGCGCGAAAAGATCGGCGTGATGTTCGGTTCACCCGAAACCACCACCGGTGGTAAGGCATTGAAGTTCTACGCTTCGGTGCGCCTCGACATCCGTCGTATCGAAACCCTGAAGGACGGAACCGAGGCCATCGGTAACCGCACCCGGGTGAAGGTCGTCAAGAACAAGGTCGCGCCGCCGTTCAAGCAGGCCGAGTTCGACATCATCTACGGCAAGGGCATCAGCCGCGAAGGCTCGTTGATAGACATGGGCGTCGAGCACGGCTTCATCCGCAAGTCGGGCTCCTGGTTCACCTACGAAGGCGATCAGCTCGGCCAGGGCAAGGAAAACGCCCGCAAGTTCATGCTCGAGAATCCCGACGTGCGGGACGAGATCGAGAAGAAGATCATGGAGAAGCTGCAGATCGGCGCGGACGTCACCGCAGAGGAGCCCGCAGCTGCTCCGGTCGACTTCTAACCTGTTGTCGCTGTGCAGCAGCGAGACGAAAGCGGCGGCACCGAGGCGCAGGCAAAAGATGTCTGCCTTCGGCTGCTGACCGACCGAGCACGTAGCAGGCACGAACTCGAAGCGAGCCTGGCCAAGAAGGGTTTCACTGCAGAGATCGCGAACGCTGTTCTCGACCGGCTGGAGAAGGCCAAACTGGTCGACGACGAATCATTTGCGCACCAGTGGGTCCGATCCCGGCACACATACTCCGGCAAGGGCAAACGCGCTCTGAGCATGGAACTACGCAACAAAGGCGTGAGCAACGAACTCGCTGTCAACGCACTCGATCTGATCGACGCCGACGACGAACGCCGGCGTGCCGCCGAGCTGGTGCGAAAGAAATTTCGCACTCTGCAGCTACCGGACCCGAGTGGTCCAGACGCACGTGCGGAGCGAGACAAAGTAGTGCGCAAACTGGTCGGCATGCTGGCCCGCCGCGGCTACTCGCAGGGAATGTCGTTCGCGGTGGTCAAAGAACAGCTCGACCGCGCAGGTGCCGATACCGAAGACTTCGACGGCCCCGACTCGATGTGATCGTCCACCTCGAGCCGGGTCCGTCGAGAAACAGTAAGGCCCGCAACACCATCGGTGTTGCGGGCCTTACTCGTTCACGGTTTGCCCGACGTGTCAGCCGGCCGAAGGTCAGGCTGCCTGGCCACCGTCGAGAGCCGGCACCACATCGGTCTTGCCGCCCTTGCGCTTACGGGAACGCAGGCGACGTTCGACTACGGTTGCCAACTTCGTCAACGCCGAGTTGATGATGATCATGATGACGGCGACGATCACCAAGGACGGCAGATAGTTGCTGTAGAACGCGCCCACCTGCTGGCCGGAACGGACGACCTCGACGTAACCGATGACGTAGCCGAGCGCCGAGTCCTTCAGCGCCACCACCATCTGCGAGATGATCGCAGGCAACATCGCGGTGACGGCCTGGGGGAGTAGGACCAGGAGCATGACCTGGCTCTTGCGCATGCCCAGAGCCGACGCGGCCTCACGCTGGCCCTTGGGTAGCGAATTGACACCGGCGCGAACGATTTCCGCGATGACCGAACCGTTGTACAGCGTCAGGCCTGTGACCACTGCAGCCAACGCCAGATACTTGACCTTGAAGACCTCGTAATCGGCGTACACGGCGTACAGGAAGATCATCAGGATCAGCACCGGAACGGCGCGGAACACCTCGACGAACGTACCGCTGATCACCCGGACGACTCGGTGATCGGACAACCTGCCGATACCGAGTACGGCACCGAGAATCAAAGCGAACACGATCGACAGGGCCGCCGCCACCAACGTGCCCTGGATGCCGGGCAGTAGATACGTAGTCCACGTGGTCGATTCGAGGAACGGGTCCCACTTCTCCGCGGTCAACTGCCCCTTGGAGTCGAGTGCCCGGTAGATCAGGAATGCAATTCCCAGCGAGATGACTGCAACGACCACGGTCAGGATGCGGTATCGGAGAACCGCTTTCGGGCCCGGAACGTCGTACAGAACTGCTACTGCGTCACTCATCAGGACACCGCCAATCGCTTGCTGATATACCCGAACAGCAACCCGGTCGGGAGCGTCAAGAGCATGAAGCCGAGCGCGAAGATGCCGCCGACCACGAAGATCGCTGCCTCGTTCTCGATCATGTTCTTCATCAGGAACGATGCCTCGGCGACGCCGATGACCGATGCGATGGTCGTGTTCTTCGTCAGGGCGATCACCACGCTGCCGAGAGGGCCGACCACGGCTCGAAATGCCTGCGGCAGAACGACGATGGAGATGTTCTGCGTGAACGTCATGCCCAGCGATCGGCCGGCCTCGGCCTGACCGACCGGGACCGTGTTGATTCCCGACCGGAGGGATTCGGCCACGAACGACGCGGTGTAGACACTCAGACCGAGGATCGCCAACCGAAAGTTGTTGTCGTCGAGAAACGTCGATGATGTTTCCGACGCGAGCGAGACACCCATGGTCTGGTACAGGCCGAACGAGGTGAACAGGATGATCAGGGTCAACGGGGTATTACGAAAAATGGTGACGTACGTCGCGGCTATGCCGCGGGCGATCGGGATGGGTGAGACCCTCATCGCCGCGATGATCGTCCCGATGACCAACGCACCCACGAGGGACGCCAACGTCAGATAGATGGTCGACAGAAACGCGTCGATCAGTTGATCGCCGTACTTGCTCAATAGGTTCACGGTGCTTGTTGATCCTCACGGTCAGCGAGATCGACTCGTCGTGTTCCGCACGCAGTGGCATGCGGAACACGACGAGAGGAGTCGATCAGTAACGGTCGACTGTGGGCTCGGCGGGAAGCGGGTAGCCCGAAGCCCCGACGGTGTCGTTGAAGGCTTGCTCCCATGCGCCACTCGACACCATTTCTTCGATGGCGTCGTTGATCTGGTTGCGTCCCTCTGTGTCGTCCTTGTTCAGGCCGATGCCGTAGTTCTCGGTGGTGAAGGGCTCGCCGACGACCTTGAACTGTCCGGGAGACTGCGCGGCGTAGCCGGCGAGAATGATGTCGTCCGTCGTCACCGCATCGACAGTGCCGTTGCGCAGGGCCTCGACACAGGCGGAGTAGGTGTCGAACGGCTGGAGCTGCACGCCCGGGTACTCGTCGGCGATGTTCTGTGCGGGTGTGGAGCCGGTGACCGAGCACAGACGCTTGCCCTCGAGCGAGTCGGCACCGGTGATGTCGGTGTTGTCCTGGCTCACCAGTAGAGACTGACCCGCCACGAAGTACGGTCCGGCGAAGCCGACCTTCTCCTTGCGGGTATCGGTGATCGAGTAGGTGGCGACGATGTAGTCGACCTCACCGTTCTCGATCAGAGTCTCGCGCTGGGCCGAAGGGGATTCCTTGAACTCGATGTTCGCCTCGTCGACGCCGAGCTGACCGGCGACGTACTTGGCCACCTCGACGTCGAATCCGCTGTAGGTGCCGTCGGGGTTACGAAGACCGAGACCGGGCTGATCGAACTTGATGCCGACGATGAGGTTGCCGGACTCGGCGCTGGTCGAGATGGTGCGGGCTTCTTCTCCGCCGCCGCAGGCGGTGGCAACGATGGACAGAGCGGCGATGGCGACACCGAGGCGAAGCGGTCGGGTGATTCTCACAGTGAAAGTCCTTCGGTTGGGTCGTATGTACGGGGTCGAGCGGTGTTCGGGGGTCAGTGACCGAGAATCTTGCCGAGGAAGTCCTTGGCTCGTTCGGACTTGGGAGATTTGAAGAAGGTCTCCGGATCGGTGTCCTCGACGACAGCACCGTCGGCCATGAAGATGACGCGGTCGCCGGCCTTGCGGGCGAAGCCCATCTCGTGGGTGACGACGAGCATCGTCATTCCCTCCTTGGCGAGCGAGGTCATGACATCGAGTACCTCGTTGACCATTTCGGGGTCGAGGGCCGAGGTCGGCTCGTCGAAGAGCATCACCTTGGGGTTCATGGCCAGGGATCGCGCGATGGCGACACGCTGCTGCTGACCACCGGACAGCTGAGCGGGATACTTGTCGGCCTGATTCGCGATTCCGACGCGCTCGAGGAGGGCCAGGGCACTCTTCTCCGCCTCGTCCTTCTTCTGCTTGCGCACCTTCATGGGTGCGAGCATGACGTTCTGCAGAATTGTCTTGTGCGCGAACAGGTTGAACGACTGGAACACCATGCCAACATCGGCGCGCAGTGCGGCAAGGGCCTTTCCCTCGGCGGGAAGTAGATCGCCGTCGACTTCGATGGCACCGGAATCGATCGGCTCCAACCGGTTGATGGTGCGGCAGAGGGTCGACTTGCCCGATCCGGAAGGACCCACGACGATGACGACCTGTCCGGCCGGCACTTCCAGGTTGATGTCCTTGAGGACGTGCAGATCACCGAAGTGTTTGTCGACGGATTTGAGCGAGATCATCGATGGTGCGCCCGGCGGGGGTGTCGATGCCGGCGCTTCGGTGGCGTGCGTCATAAGTCGAAACCCTATGCGTAGTTTCCTCGCCGACCGGTGTTTTCGCCTGCCTTCGTCGATTATGTAATGGAAACTTTACTGTCGGCTCGTATCGGCCCTGCACAGTCCGAGGTGACGCCCGGAACCCCGGCGGGCCGGTCGGTGCGATGGACGTACCCTGGAGGGGTGCAGACTAGTGTTTTTCCGACCGTGAACGTGGCCGATCGCGGAAGTTCCGATCCCGTGCCGACTGCCGACCCGTCGGCGCTCGGCCCTCGTAGTTACGAGGTGCGTACGCACGGTTGTCAGATGAACGTGCACGACTCGGAGCGTCTGTCGGGACTGCTCGAGGAGGCCGGATACGTCCCGGCGGACGCGGGAATCGACGCCGACCTCGTTGTCTTCAATACCTGTGCGGTACGTGAGAACGCAGACAACAAGCTGTACGGCAACCTCGGTATGTTGCGGCCCGCCAAGACCCGCAACCCCAACATGCAGATCGCGGTCGGCGGGTGTCTGGCGCAGAAGGACCGGGACACCGTCGTGAAGAAGGCACCGTGGGTGGACGTTGTCTTCGGCACCCACAACATCGGGTCGTTACCGGTGTTGCTCGAACGCGCTCGACACAACGAACAGGCGCAGGTCGAGATACTCGAGTCGCTCGATGCTTTCCCGTCGACCCTGCCTGCGAAGCGCGAATCGGCATACGCGGGCTGGGTGTCGATCTCGGTGGGCTGCAACAACACCTGCACGTTCTGCATCGTGCCTGCTCTACGCGGCAAGGAAATCGATCGTAGGCCGGGCGACATCCTTGCCGAGGTACAGGCTTTGGTGGATCAGGGCGTGCTGGAGGTGACGCTGCTCGGACAGAACGTCAACGCATACGGTGCCTCGTTCGCCGATCCGAACATGCCTCGCGATCGCGGCGCATTCGCGTCGCTGCTGACTGCCTGCGGCGCGATCGAGGGCCTCGAGAGAGTGCGCTTCACGTCGCCGCACCCGGCCGAGTTCACCGACGATGTCATCGATGCCATGGCGTCCACTCCCAACATCTGTCCCACTCTGCACATGCCGTTGCAGTCCGGTTCGGACCGCATCCTCAAGGCGATGCGTCGTTCTTATCGGCAGAGCAAGTTCATGGGCATCATCGACAAGGTCCGCGAGGCCATGCCACATGCGGCGGTCACGACCGACATCATCGTCGGATTCCCGGGCGAGACCGAGGAGGATTTCGAGCAGACGCTCGACGTGGTGCGTCGGGCAAAATTCGCCAACGCCTACACCTTCCAGTACTCCAAGCGGCCGGGAACGCCGGCGGCCGACATGCCCGACCAGGTACCCAAAGAAGTTGTGCAAGAACGGTATCTGCGATTGATCGCCCTGCAGGAAGACATCGTCCTCGAGGCCAACTGGGCGCTGATAGGGACCGAGGTCGAACTGCTCGTCGCCACTGGCGAAGGTCGCAAGAACGCGGCAACCCATCGGATGAGCGGGCGAGCCCGGGACGGCCGACTCGTGCACTTCGCCGTGGACGCCGACACGTCGAGCGATATCCGCCCGGGCGACATCGTCACGACCACCCTCACGGCGGCCGCTCCGTACCATCTCATCGCCGATGCAGGCGTGCTCACCCACCGCCGTACCGCGGCAGGAGACGCCCACGAACGCGGAGTCATGCCGAAGACGGCACCGATCGGCGTCGGCCTCGGACTTCCCACGGTCGGCGCACCTGCGCCGCTACCGGCTCAGACAGGATGTACCGCATGACAGAGAAAGACGGACCCGATCGCGTCGTGCCCTTTCGATCCGCAGAGGAACTGGGGCGAACCGAACGTGCGGTGATGACCGAGCTGGACCCGGGTGCGCGGGCAATGGTGGTGGCCGGGCTGGTGCTGGTTCTGTTGGTCACGTTCGCGTTGCCGCACACCGGATCGGCCAGCGGCTTCGACGTGCTCACGGGCAGCGACGCGGCAGTCGCCGAATCGATTGCGCTGCCTTCGCGCATCTTCGTCGTGCTGATAATGACGTTCGGTGTGGTGATGTCGGTGCTTGCGCTGGTCACCCGCGTGTGGGCGCTGGCCTGGGCTGCGTTGGCAGGGTGTGCGGTGTCGTCGGTGTACGGGATGCTCTCGATCTGGACGAGGCAGACAGTGCCGGACAACCTGCAGGGCAGCGGACCGGGAATCGGGCTCATCATTGCGTGGATCACCGTGATCGTGCTGACGTTTCACTGGCTCAAAGCGGTATGGAACAAGACCAACTCTCAGCTCGCGGCCCAGGAACAGCGGCGGATCGCAGCCGCATCGGGCGAACAGAAGTTGCGACTGTGGGACGGCCGCTCGGCCCCGTAGAACCGAATGGCCGCCCCAGTCAGCGGTAGAGCCCGGGAGTCACAATTCGTCGACTGCGCTCTCCGCTGCGTCGGCCCATTCACGCCATTGCTGCGCCTGTGCCAGCGCCCGCTCGGCGTCCTTCGTCTTGCCGGCTGCCGTCGCCTTGACTGCCTGATCCTCGAACTGAGCCACCCGCTCGCGGAACTGAGCAGCGCGGGCCACGGCCTCGGGGTCGGAGCGACGCCACTGCGACTCCACCGCATCGTGCACGGACTTCTCGATCGCGCGTAGTTTGCCTTCGAGTTCCTGCATCTTTTCTCGCGGAACCTTGCCGATGGCATCCCACTTGTCCTGCAGATCGCGCAGCGCCGAGCGGGCGGCGTCGAGGTCCTTGCTCGGATCGATGTGGGTCTTGGCCAACAGTGCTTCCTTGGCCTCGGCATTGCCCTCGAATTCGGCGTCGCGCTCGGAGGCGGCAGCGTTTCGGGCGGCGAAGAACACGTCCTGAGCAGCCTTGAAGTTCTTCCACAGTGCATCGTCGGCGTCGCGCGGAGCTCGCCCGGATGCCTTCCACTCCACCAGGAGATCGCGGAACGCTGCTGCGGTGGGGCCCCAATCGGTGGACGAAGACAGCGCCTTGGCGCGCTCGACCAACTCTTCCTTACGGACTTTCGCGGCGCCTCGTTCGCGATCGAGATCGGCGAAATGAGCCCCGCGGCGACGATTGAAATTCTCCCGCGCCTTGGAGTAGCGCTTCCACAGTGCATCGTCGACCTTGCGGTCGACCCCTCGAATCGTCTTCCACTCGTCGAGTATCTCGCGCAGCCGATCGCCGGCCTGCTTCCACTGCGTCGATTCGCTGCCGATCACCTCGGCCTCGGCCGCCAGGGCCTCCTTGCGCGCGGTGTGCTCGGCTCGTTCGAGTTCCTTCTCGTGCTTGGCCACCGCTGCCGCGGCGTCGGAGTGCTCGACGACCGCGTCGAGTCGTCGGGCCAGCAGGTCGAGGTCTCCGATCACCGCCGCTGTGGGAAGACTCGCCATCAGGGCGGAAGCAGCGGCCTTGGTTTTCTTGGCATCGCCGGTACCCGAGGACAACCGTGCTTCGAGAAGACCTACCTCGGTGGCCAGATCGTCGTAACGTCGTCCGAAATGAGCCAGGCCCTCCGCTGCGTCACCGGCCTGCCAGGAGCCGATCTGCCGCTCGCCGTCGGCGGTGGTCACCCACGCGGTGCCGTCGTCGTCGACTCTGCCGAACTTGCTGGGATCGCTGGCCGGGGCAACCGTTGGAACAGTGGACGGGACGTGCGACGGCGTCGGATGTGGTTTTGCGCCGGCCGAACCTGCAGGTCGAGGAGCACCGCCGCCCGGCTTGGGTCCACCGCCCGGCTTGGGTCCACTGCTGGACTGGGTGCCACTGCCCGGGACGGATCCACCGGGGCTCGAGGTACCGGGCTCGGTGGCACCGGTGGTGGGGGCGGCTACGTCCGAGGTGGTTGCCTCGGTGGGGGTGCCGGCGTTCGGGTCGGTCATCGTTCCTCATCTCTGCCGCGCGTCACGGCTGCCTTCACTCGCGATCTGGACACCATTGAACTAGGTGACGACCGATCGGACCATTGAAACAGCTCAGACGACTCGAGGTGGACTCGTCCGGCCAAGTCGCGTCACCGACTAGCGTGGTGTTCGTGTTTCGCGCTGTGGCCCTGGTGCCCTCTCCACCGTTGCTCGTCCCCGAACTGACGGGCTCGAGTGCCGACGAGACGGCCGATCTTCGTTCGGCCGCTGTGCGAGCGATGGGCGAGCTGACGTCGTCGACCGACCGGTGGTTGGCCATCGGTGTCGATGACTCCGAGGCGACGTACACGCCTTCGACGGTCGGTACATTTCTCGGGTTCGGCGTCGACGTGGTCGTGAGCCTGGCCGATGACTCGGTGTCGACAGTGCCGGACCCTGATCTGCCACTCGCGGTACTGACAGCCGGTTGGTTGCGCGGAACGGCTGCGCCCGACTCCGCGATCGAGGTTCGGACGATCCCCGCCGACGCGAGTGCGCAGTGGTGCGCGAACGTCGGGGCGGCGTTGCGGCGGGAACTGGACGCCTCCGACGAGAACTGGGGCGTGTTGCTGCTGGCGGACGGCGCGAACACGCTGACCGACAAGGCGCCGGGATCGTTCGACGAGCGGTCGGCGCAGGTCCAGCAGCTGATCGACGACGCCCTCGCCGCAGCCGATGTCGATGCACTGGCGAGCCTCGACGTGGATCTGTGTGCGTCCATCGGCGTCGGTGGACGGGCCGCGTGGCAGGTTCTGGCGGCGCTGGCGAAATCGGACACGATCACGGCCACAGAGCACTACCGCCGGGCACCGTTCGGGGTCGGGTACTACGTCGGAACGTGGGTCCGGTGACCGACGAACCCGACGCGGGGAATTCGCCCACGACCCCGATCGCAGTGATTGGGCCGACCGCGACCGGTAAGTCCGAACTGGCACTCGACCTGGCCGAGAAGCTCGACGGTGAGATCGTCAACATCGACGCGATGCAGCAGTACCGGGGGATGGACATCGGAACTGCGAAGCTGCCGGTGGCAGACCGCCGCGGCGTACGTCACCACCAGTTGGACGTGCTCGAGGTCACCGAGACAGCGACCGTCGCGCGGTACCAATCCGCGGCCGTCGCCGACGTCGACGACATCAGATCCAGAGGTCGGCGACCGATCATCGTCGGCGGGTCCATGATGTACGTGCAGTCGTTGCTCGACGAGTGGGCCTTCCCGGCGACGGATCCGGTGGTTCGTGCGAAGTGGGAAGAGGTGTTGGCGAGCGGCGGGGTGGAAGAGGTCCATCGCGCGTTGGTCGCGGCCGATCCCGAGGCCGCGGCGTCCATTCTGCCCACCGACGGTCGTCGCATGGTCCGCGCACTCGAGGTCGTGGAGCTGACCGGGCAACCCTTCGCGGCATCGGCTCCCACGATCGGTGAACCGCGATGGGACACAATAATATTGGGGGTCGACCGGGAGACCGCCGAACTGGACGAGCGAATCGACACCCGCACGCGGCTGATGTTCGAGTCCGGACTGCTCGACGAGGTGGAAAGTCTGCTCGAGCTGGGATTGCGCGAGGGAGTCACGGCGTCGCGGGCGATCGGCTACGCGCAGGTTCTCGACGTATTGGCGGGGGAGTGCGACATCGAGCACGCCCGGGAGCGCACGTTCATCGGCACCAGACGATATGTGCGACGCCAGCGCTCCTGGTTTCGCCGAGACGACCGCGTGCGATGGCTCGACGGGGCGTCGTCGACACTGCTGTCGGACGCCCTGTCCGCCATCGGCCCTCGATAACGGCGTCCCCGTAGACTCGCGGTCATGGAATTCGCCAAGGGCCACGGAACGCAGAACGATTTCGTCGTACTTCCCGATCCTTCGGCCGAACTCGAGCTCACCAGGTCGGCAGTGGTGGCGCTGTGTGATCGACGCCAGGGTCTGGGAGCCGATGGCATTCTGCGGGTCGCGCGAGCCGGCGTGCTGCGAGATGCCGGTGTTCTCGATCGCATTCCGGCGGGTGTGGAGCCCGAAGACTGGTTCATGGACTACCGCAATGCCGACGGCAGCATCGCCGAGATGTGCGGCAACGGGGTGCGCGTGTTCGCCCATTACCTCCGCGCACACGACCTGGAAGAACGCGACCAGTTCGTCGTAGGATCGCGGGCCGGGGCTCGTGCGGTGACGGTGCACTCGTTCGACCACACCGACGCCGATGTCACCGTTGCAATGGGCGACGTCACGTTGTTGGGCTCGAGCTCGGCGACGTTTGCGGGCGGGTCGTACGAGGGCGTCGGAATCGATGTCGGCAACCCGCACCTGGCCTGTGTCGACGGCACGCTCGATCGTGCTGCTCTGGGGGCTCTCGACTTCTCCGCTCCACCGTCCCTGGACGCCGAGTTCTTCCCCCGCGGTGCAAACCTCGAGATCGTGACCAGGCTCGACGACGGCCGCGTCGAGATGCGAGTGTTCGAGCGTGGAGTGGGCGAAACGCGGTCGTGTGGCACCGGCACCGTGGCCGCCGCAGCCGCTGCGCTGTCGTACGAGGGCCTCGAAACGGGCGAGGTGAGCGTGGGCGTGCTCGGCGGCCGGGTTCGCGTGGCCATCGACCATGTGGGTGCCACCCTCCGTGGGCCCTCGGTTCTGCTCGCTCGCGGCGAGATCGACACCCGATGGTTCGAGGCGCAGAACTGACGTCCGCTCGGGGCGCTGTGTGGGCCGAGGCGAAACCCGCGTGCACACGCTGGGCTTTTCGTGGATCATGGGGGACGTATGACGAACTCACATGAAACCTCCCCTGCGGGCGAACCGATCGACACGAACGCCGACGATTCACCCGACACCGCATCTGCGTGGACCCGCGAGGAGTCCGACGCATGGTCGAGGCGGCTGTCTCGCTCGCCGCTCAATGACGAGGACTCGCCGTCCTCGGGTGACATGCAGCTCGAAGATCGCACGGCGCTCCGACGAGTGGCCGGATTGTCCACCGAGCTCACCGATGTCACCGAGGTCGAGTACCGGCAGCTGCGCCTCGAGCGCGTCGTGCTGGTGGGCGTCTGGACCACCGGTACGGCCGCGCAGGCCGAGTCCAGCATGACCGAACTGGCAGCGCTGGCCGAGACCGCCGGCTCGGAGGTTCTCGAAGCGCTGATGCAACGGCGCGACAAGCCCGATGCCGCGACGTACATCGGTTCCGGTAAGGCCCAGGAGGTGCGCGACATCGTGCTCGCGACCGGTGCCGATACCGTGATCTGCGACGGTGAACTGACGCCTGCTCAGCTCAACGCGTTGGAGAAGGTCGTCAAGGTCAAGGTCATCGACCGGACCGCGTTGATTCTCGACATCTTCGCCCAACATGCGACCTCCCGAGAAGGCAAGGCGCAGGTGGCGTTCGCGCAGATGGAATACATGTTGCCCAGGCTTCGTGGCTGGGGTGAATCGATGTCGCGTCAGGCCGGTGGACGTGCAGGCAGCAACGGTGGTGTGGGTCTTCGCGGACCGGGTGAAACGAAGATCGAGACCGACCGTCGACGCATCCGTGAGCGGATGGCCAAGCTGCGCCGCGAGATCAAGGGCATGAAGCAGGCCCGCGACACCAAACGTGAACAGCGACTCAGTGGCACGGTGCCGTCCATCGCCATCGTGGGATACACCAACGCCGGCAAGTCGAGTCTGTTGAATGCGCTGACCGGATCCGGTGTGTTGGTGCAGAACGCGTTGTTCGCGACCCTCGACCCCACCACGCGCAAGTCCACTCTGGAGGACGGTCGCGAGATCGTGCTGACCGACACCGTCGGATTCGTCCGACATCTGCCGACCCAGTTGGTCGAAGCGTTCCGCTCGACGCTCGAGGAAGTCACCGACGCCGATCTGCTGCTGCACGTGGTCGACGGATCGGATCCTCTGCCGGTCGATCAGATCAAGGCCGTGCGCGAAGTGATCACCGACGTGGTTCGGGAGCAGGATGCGAAGATGCCGCCGGAGTTGTTGGTGGTCAACAAGATCGACGCCGCCGATCCGGTGCAGCTGACCCAACTGCGCGGACTGCTCGACGGTGCGCGGTTCGTCTCGGCCAAGACCGGCGAGGGCATCGACGCCCTCCGAGATCACCTGGCCGAGATCCTCTCCGAGCCGGACGTGTTGGTCGACGTTCTCGTGCCCTACACCCGTGGTGATCTGGTCGCGCGAATCCATACCGACGGCCGGATCGTGAAGTCCACTCACGAGGAAGAGGGCACCCGCGTGGAAGCTCGTGTGCCGCAATCGCTTGCGGCGGCGCTCGTCGAGTTCGCGGCAACCGTTCCCAGCGTCTGACGTCGATGTGGTGCCGGGTGGCGGTGCGGGGTGCTGCTGTGTCCGTGTTCGCCACCGCATTCGCCGGGACCGCGTTCGCTGCGCCGATCGACACGGAAACATACTGTCGGCCAACTGATCCCGGCCTCGCCGAACTGTCCGGATTGACGTCGATCGACGGAGTTCTGTTCGGAATCGGAGACAGCGGAGCCGACGATCGCGTCGCGGTGCTGAACGGAAACTGTGCCGTAGAACGGTGGATCGACGTACCCGTCGACCCATACGACGTCGAGGACCTCACCTCGTACGACGGTTCGCTGTGGTTGGCCGACATCGGCGACAACCAGATGCGTCGTGACACAGTCGCACTGACGCGAATTGACCCTACGACAGGCGCGGGCGAGCTGTACCGACTGACCTACCCCGACGGTGCACACGACGCCGAGACGATACTGATCGAGCACGGTGGTAGGCCGGTGATCGTCACCAAGGAACTCTCGGGCGTGAGCGGGGTGTACGTACCGGCCGGCGACGAATCCGTCGCCGATCTGACCAACCCGGGGCCGACGCCGATGCGCAAGGTCGGCGATCTGGTGTTCACCGCAACCGACACGGTCGGTGGGCCGCCGTTCGTGGTGGGATCGATTCTGGCAACCGGGGGAGCGGTGAACGCCGACGGCACAGTCGCTGCCGTGCGCACGTACACCGATGCGTACCTGTTCCGCACGTCCGACGGGGACATCGCGTCGGCGTTGGTCGATCCGACAGCGCCTCGGGCCGTGGTGCCGTTGCCCGACCAGCCGCAGGGCGAGGCACTGGCATTTCTCGGCGACGGAAGTCTGCTCCTGGCGTCGGAGGCGGGATTCGGTCCGACGGACGGATCGCTTCCGCCGATACTTCGGATTCCGAACGCCGAGTCGCTGGAACTTGGCGCTCCGGCCGCCACCCCCGCTTCGGTATCGTCGTCCGCCGTGGCCGAGCAACCAGCCCAGACGCCGGCAGCGACGGACTCGGAATGGGGATTCCGAGCTGCCGTCGCTGCTGGGGTGGTGCTGATCGCCGGAGCGGTGGGGTTCACCGTCCGGCGATCGATGCGTTCTCGCTAGGCGGTCGTGTCAGGCGTCCAAATCTGCCTGGACGAGAGCGACGACTTTGTCGTGGGCTGCCTGGTCGTCACTAGTGACGGTGACTTCGGTCCCCTTGGTGGCACCGAGCGTCATGATCATCAGGGCCGAACCTGCATCGACCGGCTCCGAGTCGGCCACTGCGAGGGTGACGTCCACGCCGGCCTCGGCGACGGCGTCGGCGATCAGTGCTGCGGGACGAGCGTGCAGACCGATCGAGGATCCGACGGCGACTGTGGTGCTGGGCATGTGGTGCTCCTTCGTAGTGGGTTCGTTGCGATCGTAGCGAGTGTCAGACGGTGGCGAGTTCCGGATCGATTTCGGCGTCCGACGGGGCATTCTTGCCCTTGACGAACTGCTTGGCTGTGACAACCAGGAACGCCGAGACGAGTGTTCCGGCAACCAGTGCGATGAGGAACCACAGGATTCCGCCGATGGCGACGAAGACGAAGATGCCGCCGTGGGGTGCACTCAGGGTGACGTCGAAGGCCATGATCAGCGCACCGGTCACTGCGCCACCGGCCATCATCGACGGGATGACGCGAAGCGGGTCGGCCGCGGCGAACGGGATTGCACCCTCGGAGATGAAGGCAGCTCCCAAGAACCA
This sequence comes from Rhodococcus sp. NPDC078407, assembly GCF_044542515.1. Taxonomy (NCBI): domain Bacteria; kingdom Bacillati; phylum Actinomycetota; class Actinomycetes; order Mycobacteriales; family Nocardiaceae; genus Rhodococcus; species Rhodococcus sp. NPDC078407. Next base: position 22,873 of record NZ_JBITUQ010000032.1, read on the forward strand.
TGCGGCCTTGCCGTTCTCGCGCTCGGCTTCGGTGAACAGACGCGAACGAACCGTGGAAGCGAGTGCCATGGCCAGGGGCGGCACCATTCCTGCGGCCATGACGGCTGCCATGATGCGCAGTGATGCGATATCGGTGACCGACAGGCCCGCGGTGGCGAAGGCGTAGGCAGCTTTGTTGACCGGGCCACCGAGGTCGAAGCACATCATCAGGCCGAGAATGATGCCCAGAATGATGATCGCGGATCCGCTGAGGCCATTGAGCCAGTTGGTCAGTCCGTTCGTGATGGCGGCAAGCGGCTTGCCGAGCAGCAGGAACATGATGCCGCCGACGACGAGAGAGGCGACGAGTGGAATCACCACGACGGGCATGAGTCCGCGCAGAACTGTCGGAATCTTCCAACGGCTGACCCAGAGGGCGATGAAGCCGGCGATCAGACCACCGACGAGACCGCCGAGGAAGCCTGCACCGACGAGTACGGCCACCGCACCTGCAGTGAAACCTGGTGCGAGGCCGGGCCTGTCGGCGATGGCGTAAGAGATATAGCCGGCCAGCGCGGGGACCAGGAAGCTGAACGACAACGCACCGATCTGGAACAGGACGGCGCCGAGGTAGATCTTGAGCCCCCCATCCGGAAGGGCCGTCAACGAGTTGTTGATAACGATCTCTTCAGCAGTTCCAGAGATCTCGTATCCGCCGATGAAGAAGCCGAGAGCGATCAGCAGACCACCGGCCGCGACGAACGGAATCATGTAGCTGACACCGGTCAACAGAATCTGGCGCAGCTTCGTGCCCCAGCCGAGCTCGCCGGCCGAGTCGTTGGAGCCTGCCGCAACCGCCGTGCCGCCGACGCGAGCCGCGTCCGGGTTCAATGCCGCACGAAGAGCTTCGGTGACCATGACGTCGGGCTCGTTGATGGCGCGCTTGACGCCGGAGGAGATGACGGGCTTACCGGCGAAACGCTCGCGGTTCTTCACACCCACATCGGTGGCGAAGATGACGGCTTCCGCTCCGGCGATGATCGAGGGGTCCAGCGGCGTGCTGCCGCTCGATCCCTGGGTCTCGACGTGGACCGTGACCCCGGCGCGCTCGCCTGCTGCGACGAGCGAATCGGCAGCCATGTAGGTGTGCGCAATTCCGGTGGGGCAGGCGGTGACTGCGACGATGTGCTTCGGAGCCGACGACGCCTCTGCCGGAGTGGCGACCGCGCTGTGCTTGGCGGTGGACACCGGAGCTGCTGGAGCCGCAGCTGCCGGAACCGCTACGGCGGGCTTGGCCGCGGGGTTGATGACACCGTCGACGAGCGCGACGATCTCGGCTGCCGAGGACGCGTTGCGAAGCGAGGTGACGAATTCGGGCTTGACCAGTGCGCGGGCCAGGCTGGAGAGCAACTTCATGTGTGCCGAGCCGGCTCCGGCCGGCGCTGCGATCAGGAAGACGAGGTCTGCGGGGCCGTCGGGCGCACCGAAATCGACCTTGGGGTCGAGTCGGGCAAATCCGAGGGACGCCGAGGTGACGGCTTCGGATCGGCAGTGCGGGATGGCGATTCCGCCGGGCAGGCCGGTCGCCGACTGTGCTTCGCGGGCGAGCGCGGCGTCGCGGAGAGCGTCGTTGTCGGTTGCGCGACCGGCAGAACCGAGAACGCCTGCGAGGCGCTCGATCACGTCAGCTTTGGATTCGCCGAGATCTGCGTCGAGGAGGATCAGTTCCTCGGCGATGATCGGACGATCTTCGGTGGGGGTGGACATTGCAGACTCCTAGAGACGGTTCGAGGAAGGGGAGAGCGTGGACGGGGAGACGGAGGTGGAGATGTCGAGCGCGCGAACCGTCACCGAATTCGGGTGGGTCTGCTCGGGCAGGGGAAGCGTGGTGCCTGGTAGCGCGGTGGCTGCCGTTCCGTAGGCCACGGCGCGGCGAAGTTTGTCTGCGTCGGAACAGTTCTCGGCATCGGCGAGGATGTAGCCGGCGAGGGAGGAATCGCCCGCACCGACGGTGCTGACCGCCGTTATCGGGGGCGGGCTGGCGAACCAGGATCCGTCCGCGGTGACCAGTACGGCTCCGGCGCTGCCGAGGGTGGCCAGGACAGCGCCGACGCCTCGACCGAGAAGTATGGTGCTCGCGGCGATGGCTGCAGTGGGGTCGCCCTGTGCTGCAGCATCTTCCAGCTCGCTCGAATCGTACCCGGTGAGTTGGGCGAGTTCCTCGGAATTGGGCTTGATCAAGTCCGGGGCCGACGCCGGGAACCCTGCAGCGAGAGCCAGCAGTGGTTCGTCGGACGTATCGACGGCAACCTTCGCAGAGGTGGCGCGCAGAGCGACGACGAGCTCGGCGTACCAGCCGACGGGCAAGCCCGGCGGCAGGGAACCCGAGAGGACCACCCATTCGGCATCGACTGCGAGACCGATGATTCGATCGCGTAGCTCGACGCGGGTGTGCTCCGACACCGTGGCGCCCGGCTCGTTGATCTTGGTGGTGGTACCACCGAGCTCGCTCACCGTGATGTTGGTACGCGCCGGACCCGACGTCGGAACGGCGGAAAACCGCACACCTTTGTCGGACATCGCGTCGAGCAAGGGATCTCCGACATTGGCCGGGAGTACGGCCAGTGCCTCCACTCCGGATCCGCCGAGGACACGGGCGACGTTGACGCCCTTGCCACCCGGGTCGGTGACCGACGTCGATGCCCGATGTACGCCGCCGCGAACGAGCGGTGCGTCGAGTGTGACCGTGCGGTCCATACTCGGGTTGGCCGTGAGTGTGACCATCATGCGATCACCACCTCGATTCCTTTGTCGCTGAGATTCTTACGGTCGGTGTTGGTGATATCGCTGTCGGTGACGATGACATCGATGGATTCCACTCTGGCGAAACTCACCAGGTGTTCGCGGCCGATCTTCGACGAGTCGGCAAGCACCACAACGTGATTGGCACCGTGGACCATGGCCCGCTTGACCGCTGCCTCGTCGCTGTCCGGGGTGGACAGGCCGTGTCCGACGCTGATGGCGTTGGTTCCGATGAACGCGACGTCCACCCGGAGCCATTCGAGGGCGCGTAATGCTTCGTCACCGACGGCGGCCTGGGTGGTTCCGCGGACCCGCCCGCCGAGCAGTCGAAGGTTGACGGCCGGCATGGTTGCGGCCCGGGCTGCGATCGGCACCGAGTTGGTCACCAGTGTCAGTTCGCGATCGTGCGGCAGTAGGCCCGCGAGCCGTCCTGTGGTGGTGCCCGCGTCGAACACCGCGCTTCCGCCGACCGGTGGCAGGAAGGCCAGCGCTGCAGCTGCTATTGCATCCTTCTGATCGGCGCGGGTGAACTCTCGCTCGGAGACGCCGGGCTCGAGCGTCGTCAGCGCAGATGCGGGTACGGCTCCACCGTGAACGCGCCGCACCACTCCCAGTCGATCGAGGGTGGCGAGATCGCGTCGCACGGTTTCGGTGGTGACGCCGTACGTGGCGGAGAGATCGTTGACGGAGACGCGGCCGTGCGTGCTGATCAGTTCGGCGATCGCGTGCTGTCTTTCTTCGGCGTACACCTGCGTCTCCTTCCGAGTTGATGTTGCTTTATGTTGTTTTACGCCCGTGTGTGTTGACATGTCAAGGCTTTGGAGTAATCTCGGTCACAACACAGGCGAGAAAATGAGCGCGCCACAGCTCGCCGAACAGATGCGATGATCTTTTGTTCACGCAAGATCCGAGGAGGACCACATGACGGGATCGGTCAGCACCGCGTCGACCGGACACGCAGGCACGACAGTTGATGCCGCCGGGACCGGAGCGGCGCAGACGACGCTGCGCGGTACGCCCGTCGTACCCGGTGTCGGATACGGCCCTGTCATCCGCCCCGGTGCCCGCCCGTCCATTCCCGCCGATACCGGCGAGGTGGCCGAGGCGGACCGCGAATCCGAGAAGGCGGTGTTCGATGCCGCCGCGAATGCCGTCGCCACTCGACTGCGCGGTCGCGCAGAGCTGGCGACGGGAGCTGCGTCGGAGGTCCTCTCGGCCAATGCCGCGATGGCAACGGATCGCGGCTGGCTCGGTGCGGCGCGCTCCTCCATCGCCAAGGGCAGCTCTGCCGTCACCGCAACCGCAGCAGCCACCGAGAAGTTCGCGGCTATGTTCACCCAGCTCGGCGGACTGATGGCCGAGCGGGTGACCGACCTGCGTGATATCCGCGATCGCGTCATCGCCGAGATCCTCGGCGTTCCGGAGCCCGGTGTTCCGGTGCCGGAAGAACCGTCGGTGCTGTTCGCCGACGATCTCGCACCCGCCGATACCGCCGGCCTCGACCCCACCCTCATCGTCGGACTCGCTACCTCGCTCGGCGGCCCGACCAGCCACACGGCAATCATCGCCCGCCAGCTCGGTATCCCATGCATCGTCGCGGTGGCGGGGCTCGACGACATCGCCGCGGGCACGCACGCGTCCGTCGACGGAACCAGTGGCCGCATCGACCTCGAACCGGACGCCGAGTCCGCCCGCGCTGCAGTGATCTCCGCCCGCGACGAGCTCGACCGGGTATCGAAGTGGACGGGTCCGGGCACCACCGCCGACGGCCATGCGGTCGACATCCTCGCCAACGTGCAGGACGGGGCAGGTGCCCGCGCCGCGCGATCGAGTGCAGCCGACGGCGTCGGACTGTTCCGTACCGAACTGTGCTTCCTGGACCGCGATGTGGAACCGACCGTCGACGAGCAGGCCGAGATCTACGGCCAGGTGCTCGATGCCTTCGCAGGCATGAAGGTCGTCGTGCGCACTCTCGACGCAGGCTCGGACAAGCCGCTGCGGTTCGCCACCCATCCCGACGAGGCCAACCCGGCACTGGGAATTCGCGGTATTCGCATCGCCGAGGCGGATCGCGGCATTCTGTACCGCCAGCTCGACGGGATCGCAGCAGCCGCCAAGGCCACCGACTCCTCCCCGTGGGTGATGGCTCCGATGATCGCGACCGCGCTGGAGGCGAAGGACTTCGCCGCCGACGTCCGCGAGCGGGGCCTCACCCCCGGCGTGATGATCGAGATTCCCGCCGCGGCTCTGCTCGCCGAACACATCCTCGAGCACGTGGACTTCCTGTCCATCGGCACCAACGATCTGGCTCAGTACACGATGGCCGCGGACCGGATGTCTGCGCAGCTCGCCGGGCTGACCGACCCGTGGCAACCGGCGGTGTTGGCGCTCGTGGCTCACACCGCAGCGGCCGGTGTCAAAGTCGGCAAGCCCGTCGGTGTGTGTGGCGAGGCCGCTGCCGATCCGCTCCTGGCGTGCGTGTTGGTGGGGTTGGGCATCACGTCCCTGTCCGCTGCGTCGGCTGCCGTCGCACACGTGGGTTCCAAGTTGGCAACGGTCACCCTCGATCAGTGCAAGGCCGCAGCTGCTGCTGCCCTGAAAACCGACAGCACCGCCGCCGCCCGTGAGGCAGTGAGCGCGATCCTCGGCTGACGCAATAGTCTCTTGCCATCATGAGAAATCTGGGTTGGGCGCTGCACGGAAACGGACGAACCGTCGAGGCCGGAGCGGTGGTGGCACCGGACGAGCGGTTGACCTGGCCGCGCACCATCGGGATCGGCATGCAGCACGTCGTCGCGATGTTCGGCGCGACGCTGCTGGTCCCGACGATCACCGGCTTCCCGGTCTCGACAACGCTGCTGTTCTCGGGTATCGGAACGGTCCTGTTCCTCGTGATCACCAGGGGCCGGGTGCCGAGCTACCTCGGATCGTCCTTTGCATTCCTGGCACCTCTCGGTGCCACCCAGGCCGACGGCCCGGCTGCTCAGCTCGGTGCAGTTCTGTGCGTAGGTCTCGTTCTTGCCGCCATCGGTGTCGTCGTCAAGGTCGCAGGCCGACGCGTGTTGGACGCCGCGATGCCTCCTGTCGTGACCGGTGCCGTGGTGGTGCTCATCGGGCTCAACCTCGCTCCGGCCGCAACCACGTCGTTCGAGGCGCAACCTCTGATCGCCGCCGTCACGCTGGTCGCCATCCTGCTGGCCACAGCGGTCGGACCAGGGCTGGTCGGCCGGCTCGGAATTCTCGTCGGTGTCGTCGTGGGCTGGGTGTTCGCCGCTGTCACCGGTGGCATCGCGCAAGCCCGGCTCGACGCGCTGGACGCGGCGAGCTGGATCGGCCTGCCCGAGTTCCGCGGACCAACGTTCGAGCTCTCGGTGATTCTGGTGGCACTGCCGGTGGTGATCGTCCTCGTCGCCGAGAACGTGGGCCACGTCAAGGCCGTAGCGGCAATGACCGGCAAGAACCTCGACGACGTAGCCGGTGATGCACTGATCGCCGACGGCCTGGCCACCACGCTGGCCGGAGTCGGTGGTGGTTCGGGTACCACCACGTACGCCGAGAACATCGGCGTCATGGCGGCCACCCGCGTCTATTCGACGGCGGCGTATTGGGTCGCGGCCGTCACCGCGATCGTGCTGGCGTTCTCGCCCAAGTTCGGTGCCCTGATCTTCACCGTGCCCGACGGCGTCATCGGCGGCGCAACATTGGTTCTGTACGGGCTCATCGGACTGCTGGGCGTTCGCATCTGGACCGACGCGAAGGTCGACTTCACCGATCCGGTCAATCTCATGGTGGTCGCCGCGGCGCTCGTCGCGGGTATCGGTGACCTGACGCTGTCGGTCGGCTCGGTGGAACTCGGCGGTATCGCGTGGGGCTCGCTCGGAATCCTGATCGGCTACCCGATCGTCTCGGCGCTCGCCCGAGGCAGAACGGGCAGGCGGAGCTAGCGAGGGCGGTCACGGATCGCGCGCGTTTTGGTCATCGACCCCCGGTGCACTGCGAACGTACTGTTGAACGGTGACGTCAGTCGCACCGACGACCGCGCTGTGACACCCCTTTCTCGTGGTCGACGACGGTGCGCATCGAACAAGGAGATCTGCGTGGAACGCACACTTTTCGAGCCCGAGCACGAGCTGTTCCGGGAGTCGTACCGGAAGTTTCTCGAACAGCACGTAGCGCCCAATCACGCGAAGTGGGAAGAGCAGAACATCGTCGACCGCGGCGTCTGGGTCGAGGCCGGTAAGCAGGGCTTCCTCGGAACTGCTGCGCCGGAGGAGTTCGGCGGCGGCGGAGTCAAGGACTTCCGCTACAACGCCATCGTCACCGAGGAAACCACCCGCGGCGGCTACAGCGGCATCGGCTTCACACTGCACAACGACGTCGTCGCGCCGTACTTCATCGAGTTGGCCAACGACGAGCAGAAGCAGCGTTGGCTCCCCGGATTCTGCTCGGGTGAGCTGATCACCGCGATCGCCATGACCGAGCCGGGCACCGGCAGCGACCTGCAGGGCATCAAGACCAAGGCCGTCCGCGACGGCGACGACTGGGTGCTGAACGGGTCGAAGACGTTCATCACCAACGGAATCAACGCCGATCTCATCATCGTCGTGGCCTGCACCGACCCGGAAAAGGGTGCCCAGGGCTTCAGCCTGTTGGTCGTCGAGCGCGATATGCCCGGCTTCGAGCGTGGCCGCAATCTCGACAAGATCGGTATGAAGGCCCAGGACACAGCGGAACTGAGCTTCACGGACGTTCGAGTGCCCGCAGCCAACCTGCTCGGCGAAGAAGGCATGGGCTTCATCTACCTCATGCAGAACCTTCCCCAGGAGCGGCTGTCGATCGCCGTCGTCGCCGCGGCGGCCATGGAATCGGCACTGGACATGACCATCCAGTACTGCCGCGACCGCAAGGCGTTCGGTAAGTCGATCGGCAAGTTCCAGAACACCCGTTTCGTGTTGGCGGAGTTGGCAACCGAGACCACAGCCACCCGCATCATGGTGGACAAGTTCATCGAACTGCTCAACGACGACAAGTTGACCGTCCAGGAAGCCGCGATGGCGAAGTGGTGGACCACCGAGAATCAGGTCAAGTTGATCGACCGGTGCCTGCAGCTGCACGGCGGCTACGGCTACATGAAGGAATACCCGATCGCCAAGGCATACATGGACTCTCGCGTCCAGACCATCTACGGCGGCACCACCGAGATCATGAAGGAGATCATCGGTCGCGGATTGAATCTGTGATCCGCTGATCGTTCAGGACCGACGAGAAGGGCCGCAGCGTGTGTGCTGCGGCCCTTCTTCGTTGTGTCCGAACAGAGTTCAGAGCTTGCGCATCACGGTGACGACCTTGCCCAGGATTGCCGCGTTGTTGCCCGGAATCGGCTCGAACAATGGATTGTGCGGCATGAGCCACACCTCGCCCTTGGATCGCTTGAACGTCTTGACGGTGGCCTCGCCGTCGATCATGGCCGCCACGATATCGCCGTTGTCCGCCACGGACTGTTGCCGAACCACCACCCAGTCGCCGTCACAGATGGCCGCGTCGATCATCGACTCACCGACGACCTTCAGCAGGAACAGAGAACCCTGACCGACCAGCTCGCGGGGGAGTGGAAACACATCCTCGACGGCTTCCTCGGCAAGAATCGGTCCACCGGCGGCAATGCGACCCAGAACGGGAACGAACGTGGGCGTCGGCAACCGGTCCTGTTCCTCGGACGAACCGTCGACCGCGGCCGCGGCTTGATCTGCCTGCACCTCGTCGAGGCCCCGTACGTCGACCGCGCGGGGGCGGTTGGCGTCGCGCCGCAGAAATCCCTTCCGCTCCAGAGTCCGCAGCTGATGGGCCACCGACGACGTCGATGTCAGGCCGACGGCGTCGCCGATCTCGCGAATGCTGGGCGGGTAGCCACGCTCGGTCACCGATGCTCTGATGACCTCGAGCACTTTGCGCTGACGCTCCGTCAGGCCGGCGCTGATGTCGGTGCCGACCTCCATGGCCTTGGGCGTCGGCTCCGCGGCCGGTTTCCCTGCCGCGACCTTCGTGGTGGCGGTCGTCTTGGAACCCGTCGTCTTGGAACCCGTCGTCTTGGAACCCGTCGTCTTGGAACCCGTCGTCTCGGCACCCGTGGTCGACCTCGTCGAGGTCTGGTCCTTCATGCTGTCGGCCTCCTGCTGGTGTTCTGGATCCGGTCTGCGTGGTTCTGTCTGCGCGGACTGGAGTTGATGGTGTCGACTCGTGTGGCGTGTGGTTTCTGACACGAATCTAGCGTGTATCAGCTGTTGAATCAAACATCTGTTCGACTCGTGTCGCGTTTTCTACAGACTTTGTCGGAGGCTCGTGATAGAACTTCGAACAAGCGTCCATCGAACGCCTGATCGAACAATCGATCCAATGAGCGAAGACGAGGTTCCGATGACCATCACCACCGATCGTCCCACCACTGCAGGTGTCCGTACCCGGTCCACCGTCGTCGAGCGTCGCCGCCGTGCTCGTCCCGCGCTGCGGAGTTCCATCGAGATGCGCAGTTCCGTCGAGATGCGCAGTTCCGTCGAGATACGCGAGGCGCGGACGACTCCGTGCCTGCCGGTGCTGGAGCCGTCGTGGACCGACGTCACCGATCGCGAGGCGGCAGATCGCGAGTTCGACGAGACCTCGGCGCACTTCGCCGGTCAGTCCGTTCGGATGCGATCGATGGTGTTGTGGGTGCTGGCAGTCGTCGTCGTGGCCGCCGGCCTGATCGGTATCGCCAATCTCCGGGCCGTGTCACCGGATGCCGGCGCGCAGCCGGCCGGTGTGGTCGAGGTGCACGACGGAGCTGTGGTCGAGTATGCGCCTGTCGGATGACCACCGGTCCCACTGCGTGCGTCATGACTGAGTATCCTCGACTGACTGCCCCGACCGAGATGTTCGACGTCGGAGCATCGGCTACGACGGAGGCTCCTTCATGCATTGCCCGTTCTGCAGGCACCCCGACTCGCGCGTGGTCGATTCGCGCGAAATGGACGAGGGGCAGGCAATCCGCCGTCGTCGCTCCTGCCCGGAATGCGGTCGTCGCTTCACCACGGTCGAGGCCGCAGTGCTCGCTGTCGTGAAGCGCAGTGGCGTCACCGAACCGTTCAGCCGCGAGAAAGTGGTCAAAGGCGTACGCCGGGCCTGCCAGGGGAGAGATGTCGACAACGACGCACTCAATCTCCTGGCTCAGCAGGTGGAAGATGCCATTCGCGCCGCCGGTTCCGCCGAGATTCCCAGCAACGAGGTGGGCTTGGCCATTCTCGGCCCGCTTCGCGACCTGGACGAGGTCGCGTATCTGCGATTTGCGTCCGTGTACCGATCGTTCAGCTCGGCCGAGGATTTCGAGAAGGAAATTCACGAGCTGCGTAAGCACCGAGAGTCTGCCGACATCGACTGACGGCCCGGTTCGTCAGCGCGCTTGATCCGCGATCGCCTTCTCGATGCGTTTCTCCGAGACCGGGTACGCCGTCCGAATTCCTTGGGCGAACAGCCCTACCCGCAGTTCTTCGATCATCCAGAACAGTTCCTGCACACCGGCGCTGGACTTTCTGCTGTCCGGAAGCGAATCCAGTAGCCGTCCGTACGAGGCGTAGACGCGGTCGAGTACGTCCATCGCAGCCGCATCACGCCCTGCACTGCTCGGAAGCGTGGCCAGCCTCTTGGTTGCCGCAGCCAGATATCGGGGCAAGTCCGCGAGCCTGCGAGAGCCGAATTCGGTGATGAAGCCGCGAAAAACCAATCCTGCGAGCTGTTCGCGGACATCCTCGGCAGGCTCACCGGAGGCCGTCTGCAGTTGTCCCGATACGGCAAGAGCGCCCGTCAATACAGGGCGAACGAGGGCGAGCGCCGCGGCAGTGCGCTGCGGAACCTCGGCGTTGACCGATGCTCGTAGTCTCTCGAAGGCCTCCGGATCCCGAACCGGCCCACCGTGCGCGTCCATTGCCTCCTCGACCGCCAGAACTCGGCATTCCTCCAGGAGGGCATCGACTCCGCCGTACGGATTCTGCCCGAGGGCCAGGCGTTCCGCAGTCGGGAGACCGGCCAGCAGAGCTTTCGTACCTTTCGGTGCCGTCGACAACAGCAGAGTGCGGGTACCGGAGCGCATCGCTGCTCGCTGTTGGGCGGGTGTGCTCAGCACTCGTACCGCCACGCCCGGTCCTTCCGGTACGAGGGCCGGGTACCCGGTGACCTTCTGTCCGCCCACATCACGGGTGACGGTCGACTCCAGTCGGCCCAACGTGCCCGAGGTCCACGCGAGAGTGGGTGCGCGTTCCGCGTCGCCGACCGCACTCGCAACCTGACGACCGACTTCGCCGGACAGACGGGCGCGCAGCGCGGTCAGATCTTTGTCGCTCCCCAACACTTTTCCTGCCGGGTCGACGGCCGCGAACGTCATCTTCAGGTGGTCGGGCAGCGCTGCTGTGTCGAAGTCCTTCGCGGTGATGTGGCACTGTGCGGCCCTCGACAGCTCGCGGGCCAACGCCGTCACCAGAGTCTCGGCACGCGGCCTCATGACCGCCAACGCCGCGGCGGCGAAGTCGGGGGCAGGAACGACGTTGCGGCGCAACGGTTTCGGAAGCGACTTGATCAGTGCCGTCACCAACTCTGCGCGCATCCCCGGAACCAGCCAATCGAATCCCACTGGCTGCACCTGAGCGAGCAGAGCAATCGGAATACGCGCGGTGACTCCGTCGGCCGCAGTGCCCGGCTCGAACTGATAGGTCAACGGAAACTGGATCTCGCCCTGTCGCCAGGCGTCGGGATACGCCCCCGTGAGCACCGAGGCCGCGTCGGAGTTGACGACTGTGTCGGTCGTGAAGTCGAGTAGGTGTGGATTCTGCCTGCGTGCCTTCTTCCACCACGTGTCGAAGTGCCGGGCCGAGACAGCTTCCGGTGCGATACGTGCGTCGTAGAAGTCGAACAGCGCGTCGTCGTCGACGACGATGTCGCGTCGCCGGGCGCGGTGTTCGAGTTCACCGACGTCGTCCAGTAGCGCCCGGTTCTTGTGGAAGAACGCGTGCTGGGTTTTCCATTCGCCCTCCACCAGCGCATGTCTGATGAACAATTCCCGTGACGCTTCGGCGTCGATACGGTGGTAGTTCACCGGTCGCTGGGTGACCAGCGGAATTCCGTACAGCGTCACCCGCTCGTAGGCCATCGCCGATTCGCGCTTGATGGACCAGTGCGGTTCGGAGTACGTGCGCTTGACCAAGTGCGGTGCGAGCCGCTCGGCCCATTCGGGTTCGATGCGAGCAGCCATTCGGCCCCACAGGCGTCCGGTCTCGACCAATTCGGCGGCCATGACCCATCGCGGGGGCTTCTTGAACAGCCCCGATCCGGGGAAGATTGCGAAGTGTGCGCCGCGGGCACCCAGGAACTCGCGCTTGTCACCCTCTCGCAGTCCTACGTGCGACAGCAGTCCCGACAGCAGCGATTGGTGGAGCGCTGTCTCGGTGGAGTCCGCGTCGGGCACGGTCCAGCCGAGCCCACGGGTGATCTGACGGAGTTGGCCATGGAGATCCTGCCACTCGCGAATTCGCAGGTAGTGTAGAAACTCGGTACGGCACATGCGTCGAAACTGGTTGGACGACAGCTCGTTACGTTGTTCGCGAAGATACGTCCACAGCTTGACGTAGGCCAGGAAGTCCGAGTTCTCCACTGCGAATCGGGCGTGTTTCTCGTCCGCCGCCTGCTGATGCTCGGCAGGTCGCTCCCGAACGTCCTGAATGGACAGGGCCGCCACGACCACCAATGCGTCGCGCAGCGAGCCGTTGCCGTTGGCCTCGACGAGCATTCGAGCCATACGGGGATCGACCGGCAGCGCCGAGAGTTCACGGCCGATGGGGGTGAGCTCCGCGGTGCCGCCCTTGGTTGCCGGCTTCAACGCCCCGAGTTCTTCGAGGAGTCCGATCCCGTCTCGGATGCTGCGCGGGTCCGGCGGTTCGACGAAGGGGAATGCGTCGATCTTGCCGAGCCCGAGGGCGGTCATCTGCAGGATGACCGAGGCCAGGTTGGTGCGAAGAATCTCCGGCTCGGTGAACTGCGGACGGGACTCGAAATCCTCCTCCGAGTACAACCGGATGCAGATTCCGTCGGCGACGCGGCCACAGCGGCCCGCTCGCTGGCGCGCCGACGCCTGGGAGATCGGTTCGATGGGCAATCGTTGCACCTTGGTACGCAACGAATATCGCGAAATGCGCGCGGTGCCGGGATCGACGACGTAGCGGATTCCCGGGACGGTCAACGACGTTTCCGCGACGTTGGTCGAGAGCACCACACGTCGGCCGGAGTGCGGTGAGAACACCCGATGCTGTTCGGCCGCAGAGAGCCTTGCGTATAACGGCACGATCTCGGTGTTGCGCAGATTGCGGTCGTTCAACGCGTCTGCAGTGTCGCGAATCTCGCGCTCACCCGACAGGAAGACCAGGATGTCACCGTCGCCCTCGGCCATCAGTTCGTCGACGGCTTGGCACGTGGCGTCGACGGGGTCCAGGTCGATGGTCGTCTCTCCGGCATCGACCGTCAGTGGTCTGTACCGCATTTCGACCGGGAACGTGCGGCCCGAGACTTCGATGATCGGGGCGGGTATACCGCCGCGGGCGAAGTGTTGGGCAAATCGTTCCGGATCGATCGTCGCCGAGGTGATGATGATCTTGAGATCGGGTCGCCGGGGGAGTAGTTGCGCGAGGTAGCCGAGGATGAAATCGATGTTGAGGCTGCGCTCGTGGGCCTCGTCGATGATGAGGGTGTCGTACTGGCGAAGCAGTCTGTCTCGCTGAATCTCGGCCAGGAGAATGCCGTCGGTCATCAACTTGACGAGCGTCGAATCCGAGGACTGGTCGGTGAACCTCACCTTGTAGCCGATGGACTCACCCAGCGGCTCGCCGACCTCCTCGGCGATGCGCTCGGAAACCGTGCGAGCGGCGAGTCGTCTGGGTTGGGTATGGCCGATCGACCCGCGAATTCCGCGGCCCAACTGCAACGCGATCTTGGGAATCTGTGTCGTCTTACCGGATCCGGTTTCGCCGGCGACGATCACGACCTGATGCTCGGCGATGGCCGCGGCAATGTCGTCCTTGCGCAGACTGACGGGAAGGGACTCGGGAAAGTCGAGGGTGGGGACCGCCGCTCGTCGGTTCGCGACCACGGCTTCCGCACGTACGATGTCGCGTTCGAGGGCGGCGAAGGCGTCGTCGGTGCGGGCTTTGTCGAGTCGACGACGAAGCCGGTTCTCGTCGCGGATGGTGACCTGGGCCAGACGGGTGGCCAAAGCCTTGCGCTGACCGGACGGATTGGAGGTAGACATACTCGGTCCAGGATATCCGTTCGGGCGATGCCGTCCGAACCGTCGACCGCCGCAGCGCCTCCACTACTGTGTGACGCATGTCTTCTGCCACCGGAACCACACACTCTTCCGCGCTCTGGCACGGTTTCGCCGACATGGGCTCTGTCACGGCCAGTGGCCCGTTCGTCGTCTCTCGCGGCGAGGGTGCCTACATCTACGACCACGCGGGCACCGAGTACCTGGACGCGACCGCTGGCCTGTGGTTCACCAACGTCGGCCACGGACGTCGTGAAATCGCCGACGCCGTTGCCGCGCAGCTGAGCTCGATTGCCCACTACTCGAACTTCGGTGACTTCGTTCCCGAGACGACGCTGGCTCTGGCGGATCGCCTCGCTGCAATCGCGCCGGTCCCGGGCAGCAAGATCTTCTTCACCTCGGGCGGATCGGACTCCATAGACACCGCCGCGAAGCTCGCGCGCCGCTACTGGGTGGAAATGGGACAACCGTCCAAGAAGATGATCGTCGGTCGGCAGAAGGCTTATCACGGCATGCACGTTGCAGGCACCTCGCTGGCCGGCATCCCGGTCAACAAGGAGCACTACGGTGAACTCATGCCCGACGCCAGGACGGTGTCGTGGGACGACGCGAAATCCCTGCTCACGTTGATCGAGGAGGTCGGTGCCGAGAACGTCGCCGCCTTCTTCTGCGAGCCGGTGATCGGAGCAGGCGGGATCTACCTGCCGCCGGAGGGCTACCTACGTGAGGTTCGGCAGATCTGCCGCGACCACGACGTTCTGTTCGTCGCCGACGAGGTGGTCACCGGATTCGGACGTATCGGTGGCAGTTGGTTCGCGTCCACTCGGTTCGAGCTCGAACCCGATCTGATGACGACCGCCAAGGGACTGACCTCCGGATACGTTCCCATGGGGGCAGTGTTCATCGCCCCGAAGATCGCCGAACCGTTCTTCGCGGGCGGAGTCTGGTGGCGACACGGCTACACCTACGGCGGTCACGCAGGCGCTGCCGCCGCCGCGATGGCCAACCTCGACATCATCGAGCGTGAGGACCTGCTGGCACATTCCAAGCGCATCGAAGCCTCGCTTCATACCCACCTCGCGCCGCTCGCCGAGCACGATCGGGTGTCGGAGATCCGCAGCGGAATCGGCGCGGTGGCCGCGGTTCAGCTGGCAGACCCGGCAGAGGCGTTACCCTTCGTCAAAACGCTGCGCGCGCATGGCGTTTCCGGCCGTGCAGCCGGGCAGGGCGCGATGCAGATCTCACCGGCGTTCGTGATGACGGACGCCGAGATCGAAGAGCTGGCCGCGCGGATACTCAGCGCGCTCGGCTGAACCGGAGCTTGCTGCGTAGCTGTTGCCTCCGCGAGAGCGGGGGAGCAGCAACAGGTTCCGGTTCACTCGACAGTGCCGCGAACCGTTGGTGTAGCTGCTCGCGCACTTCGTTCGGCGCGTATGCGCGACGCTTTCGCTCGGAGCGCACCACCAGCGCACCGGTGGCCGCGACACCGGCCATCCCGGCGAGGCCGAGAGCTTTCCACACGTTCATTCGGCAACCGTACCGTCCGGACGTGCGGTTGCCGCGGCGTCACGACCTAGGGTGAGAGCCATGAATCCGTCGCGAATCAGCCTCGATACCGCCATCGACGCCACCAGAACGGGCGACATCTGGATTTTTCGCGGAGAGTCCACGGCCGACCGGGCAATTCAGGCGCTGACCAACAGCCCGGTCAATCATGTCGGAATGGCAGTGGTGATCGACGACCTACCCCCGCTGATGTGGCACGCAGAGCTGGGAAAGTCGCTGCAGGACATGTGGACCGGTAACTTTCAGCGTGGAGTGCAGCTGAACAATCTGCGCGCGGCAGTCACCCAGTGGGCCACGAAGTATCGACAGCGTTGCTGGTTGCGTCAACTGGATGTGTCTCCGGAGCTTTCTGTGAGCTCGTCGCCCGAAGAGCGTTCCGCAGGTGCCGCTCCGGTCATCACGAAGGCGCAGGAGGACGCGCTGCTCCGCACGATAGCGCGTATGGACGGAACCGCGTTTCCCACCACGACGGCGCTCGCGGGCCGCTGGTTCCGGGGACGGGTGCCGACGCGGCGGCCACGCGAGCATGACGGATCGACGCTCGAAGCCGCCTACTGCGCAGAGGTGGTCGCCATGACCTACGACTCGATGGGACTCCTCACCGGTCACAAGAAAGCCAACTGGTTCGACCCCGGCAAGTTCTGGAGCGGCGACCGACTCCCGCTGGCCGTGGGCTTCCGCCTGGGTGAGGAAATCGAAGTCGACGTGCCCCGCTCCGTGTGATCGGCGGTCGGCATCGAACGGAGTGCCGACGAGGGCACACTGTCTCAGCCGGCGGTGATCACGATGTCATCGAAGACGATCTCTCCCGCGGCATCGGATTCCGGCACGTCGATGACGGCGTCGAGCGACCAACCGTGGTCCCCGTCCGGATCCTCGAGTACCTGGCGGACGGTGGTGGATTCCGCGCCGACATTCAGGGTGAACAGAGCTGGCCCTCTGGCCGACGGGCCCGTACCGATCTCGCCGTACTCTGCGAAGAACGGCTCCAGTTCGGCCTCCCAATCCGGACCGTCGTCCAGTTCGTCGAGCGCATTCCACTGGCGGCGCGCCGCCAGGTCGACTCGCCGAAAGATCGCGTTGCGGGCCAGAACCCGAAACGCCCTGGGATTGGCCGAGATCGGACGCGGTGCATCGGATCCGTACGCCTCCACGAGGGCTTCGGGCTCGGCACCGGGATCGGTGAGGTTCTCCCACTCGTCCAGCAAGCTCGAATCCACCTGTCGGACCAGCTCACCCAGCCACTCGGTGATGTCCTGGACCTCTTCGGTTCGCGACTCCGGCGGAACCGTCTGGCGCAGTGTGCGATAGGCATCGGCAAGATATCGCAACACCAGTCCCTCCGACCGCATCAGACCGTAGTGGCTGATCAGCTCGGCGAAGGTCATCGCGCGCTCGACCATGTCGCGGACCACGGATTTCGGCGACAGCCCGATCTCGGAAAGCCACGGATGGGTCCCGCGGTAGATCTCGAAAGCCGGAACAAGCAGTTCCGCAAGAGGTTTCGGCCAGGTGACCTCCTCGAGCAATTCCATTCGCTCGTCGTACTCGATGCCGTCCGCCTTCATCTGCGACACAGCTTCGCCCCGCGCGGCATGTTGCTGCGCCATGAGAATCTGGCGAGGATCGTCGAGAGTCGATTCGATGATCGACACCACATCGAGTGCGTGGGAGGGGGACTCGACGTCGAGAAGCTCGAATGAAGCGACTGCGAACGTGGACAGCGGCTGGTTGAGCGCAAAATCCGGTTGCAGGTCGACGGTCAATCGAGCGTGTCGACCGTCGGCGTCCGGCTCGTCGAGTTGCTCGACGATGCCCGCGTCGACCAGGCCGCGGTAGAGCGAGAGCGCCCGCAGTATGTGCTTGCGTTGCGCGGGCCGAGTCTCGTGATTGTCTTCGAGCAGGTGACGCATGGCGTAGAAGCAATTGCCAGGCCGCGCAATGACATTGAGCAGCATGGCGTTGCTCACGGAGAATCGGGACGTGAGGGGCTCGGGGTTCGCTGCGATGATCCGCTCGAACGTCGGCTCGCCCCACGAGACGAAGCCGTCGGGTGCTTTCTTGCGTTGCACGCGCTTGAGCTTCTTGGGATCGTCGCCGGCCTTGGCCACCAAGCGCGCGTTCTCGATGTCGTGCTCGGGGGCCTCGACGACGACGGTGCCGAGCGTGTCGTATCCCGCCCGGCCCGCCCGGCCGGCAATCTGATGGAATTCGCGCGCCCGGAGCTTGCGCGTTCTGATGCCGTCGTACTTGGTCAGTCCGGTGAACAGCACCGTACGAATGGGAACGTTGATACCGACGCCCAGAGTGTCCGTCCCACAGATGACCTTGAGCAGACCGTCCTGCGCGAGTTTCTCGACCAGGCGTCGATACTTGGGCAGCATGCCGGCGTGGTGCACGCCGATACCGTGTCTGACCAGTCTCGAGAGGGTCTTGCCGAACCCGGTGGTGAAGCGAAAGTTGCCGATGGCCTCGGCAATCTCGGCTTTTTCCTGTTTGGACGCGACGTTGACGCTCGTCAGCGCCTGGGCGCGTTCGAGGGCCGAGGCCTGGGTGAAGTGCACGACGTACACCGGCGCGAGATGCGTCTGCACCAATTCCTCGATGGTCTCGCTGATGGGCGTGGTGACGTACGAGAACATCAACGGAACGGGACGCTCCGTGCCGGAGACCACCGTTGTGGTTCGCCCGGTACGCCTGGTCAAATCGTCGCGGAAGAATGAAACGTCGCCCAAGGTCGCCGACATCAACAGGAATTGCGCATGCGGCAGTTCGATCAGTGGAACCTGCCAGGCCCATCCGCGGTCGGGTTCGGAGTAGTAGTGGAACTCGTCCATGATCACTTGACCGATATCCGATCCGGCGCCCTGGCGCAGGGCGAGGTTCGCCACGATCTCGGCTGTGGCGCAGATGATCGGGGCTCCGGAATTGACGGACGCATCGCCGGTCATCATGCCCACGTTCTGGGCACCGAAAATCTCGCAGAGTGCGAAGAATTTTTCGCTGACGAGTGCCTTGATCGGCGCGGTGTAGAAGCTGCGAACGCCTGAGGCCATGGCGGCGTAATGGGCACCGATGGCAACCATCGACTTGCCCGACCCGGTCGGGGTCGCGAGGATGACGTTGGAGCCGGAGACCAGCTCTATGAGAGCTTCCTCTTGAGCAGGATAGAGCGTGAGCCCGCGATCGGCGGTCCAGCTGGCGAAGGTGTCGAACAGGACATCCGGGTCGACACCGTCGGAATTCTCGGCGGAGACATCGGGAATCAGTTCGGTGAGGAGCACCTCTACAGGCTATGTGGGATATGCCGTCTCTCCCGCATCGACACCGAGCGTCGGTGTCCGGGACGACGCGTCAGGTCGCGCTGCGCTCGTCCGAGCCCATGGCACCGAGCACGGCCATTCGGGTGCTGGCGCTCCCGGTGATCATGTCTTCGCCGACTCCGGTGATGAGCAGATTTCGCCATCGCACCTCGTCGAACGTCAGCGACGGTGTCGAGTCGATGAAGTCCTCGAGAACCTGGAGGAAGCGCATCGGATCGTCGCGGAACGGAAAATGTCCCGAGTTCTCGAACACCTCCAACGTCGAGCCGGGCATGGCCGAGTGGGCGAGGCGCGCATGGCTGACCGGAATGACGGAATCCTGGTCACCCCAGACCAGCAGCACGGGCAGGTTCTCGGTGAGGTAGCAGCGGTCCAGCATCGTGACCACCTGACCGCGCCAGTCCACCACTGCGCGCAGTGTTCGCAGATATGCCTCGTACGTGGTGGGGGCCGGAAGTTCACTCAGCACCCTGATGAGATCCGGGGTGTCGTGCAGCAGCGAACCGGGTCGCAGCGGCGAGCTGTGTAGCTTGCTCAATATCCCGCCGGCCAGCTTGACCACGGGTATTGCGCCCGGCAGGCGAAGTAGTTTGACCGCCTCGCTCAGAAACGGCATCGAAGCCAGTCGAAGAATGGGGTGCACGTCCTTGGTGACGCCACCGGAGGACACCAGCGCCAGCCTGTCGACCATGTTGGGGAACTGGTAGGCGAACTGCATGGCCACCCCACCTCCGAGCGAATGGCCGACAACGGTCACGTGCTCGATGCCGAGCACCGAGAGTAGGTCGCGCATGCCGTTCGCGTACGCGGCGACGGAGTAGTCCGCGCGGGGTTTGTCGGACCGTCCGTGTCCGAGGAGATCAGGCGCGATGACGGTGTAGTTCTTCGCAAGATGTGGGATGACCTCGTTCCACGTCTCCGAGTTGTCGCCGATCCCATGGATCAACAGGACAACCGGCCCCTCGCCGGCCATACGGAAGGCGCGGCGGTACCCATGAACAGTCCGAAAGATCAGCCGTGGCTCTTCGTCGGGAACCGGGCGGAGCTTGCGACTGCGCGGAGTGATCGCCATCTGCGCCTCCTGTTTCCCTGCTGCGCAGCACGCGCAACGCAGTACGGCATCGCCGTGTACGAGTGTGTTGACGGTACATACCTAAGTACGTGTCGTTACGACTCTCGCACGAGATGACGTTCAGGGCAGAACATCGCGCGTATTTGCGGTTACAGGCATGTTTCGATTTGCTGGCGCTGTCGTATGGGACGGCGACCACGACGTTGCACTGTGACCACTCACACTGGCGTCGAGCGACGTGTCACTGGTCGCTCGTGTCGCCACCCTCACCCTGGCCTGCTTGCTCGGCCAGGAAACGCTCGAATTCGGCACCGAGTTCGTCTCCGCTCGGCAGCGGCTCGTCGCCGGCGAGCAACGTGGACTGTTGTTCCTGTGCGGCGACGTAGGTGTCGTACTGACGCTCGAGCGCCTGTACTACCGACTGGACCTCGTCGTTACCGGTGATGTGCTCGTTCACCTGTTCGCGGACTCGCGCCGCGGCCTCGCCGAGCGCCGCAAGCGGTAGGTCCAGGTCGGCAGCCTCGCCGACGTTCTCGAGCAGAGTCTCGGCAGCACCCGGGTAGTCCGTCTGAGCGAGATAGTGCGGAACGTGCACCGAGAAACCCATCGATTCGTGGCCGTGCTGCGCCATCCGCAGCTCGAGCAGCGACGATGCGCTTCCGGGGACCTGAATGTCGCCGGCCCAGCTGTTGCCCTCCTTGACCAACTCGCGGTCGCTGGCGTGGGCCGTAACCCCGAGGGGGCGCGTATGCGGGATTGCCATCGGGATGGAGCCCAGGCCGATGGTGCGTCGAACCCCGAGCTGCTCGGCCAGGAGTCGGACAGCGGTGGTGAACTTCTCCCACCGCAGATCCGGCTCCATTCCGGCGAGCAGCAGGAACGGCGTGCCCGCACGGTCCTTGACCGCGTACAGATTCAATTCGGGAGCGTCGTAGTCGGAAAAATGGTCCGACTTGAAGGTCATGGTCGGCCGACGGGACCGGTAGTCGATCAACTCGTCGACGTCGAACGACGCAACCAGTTCGGATTCCAGGCTCTCCCGCAGATGCGTCGTAGCCAGCTTCACTGCATGACCTGCGTCGGAGAACCCCTCCAAACCGTGCACCAGGACGGGTCCGACGCCGTCGTTGGAAAAAATTTGCGGTGCCGGAAACTCCAGCTCGTACATCTTCGACTGTTCG
Source organism: Rhodococcus sp. NPDC078407 (assembly GCF_044542515.1). Lineage (NCBI taxonomy): Bacteria > Bacillati > Actinomycetota > Actinomycetes > Mycobacteriales > Nocardiaceae > Rhodococcus > Rhodococcus sp. NPDC078407. The sequence continues at coordinate 44,131 of NZ_JBITUQ010000032.1, forward strand.
GTCATGGCCGGGCCCCTTTCGGATCGACTCGTCGGTACCTCGACGCGAGATCGGGAGCCAGAATACGCCGCCCCTCTCCTTGCACCGTGTACGCGCCGACGTCGAACGTGGCGAATCACTGATGACAAGAACAACGACACGGTCGTCGTTCATTCCCCGGTCGTCGTCGTGTTGTCCTCCAGGGCGCTCCTCAGCGGTCGAAGTTGGCGAGCGCTCGGATCTTGTTGGTGACGTCGAGGGCGGCGACCTTGTAGGCCTCGGACAGCGTCGGGTAATTGAACACCGCGTCGACCAGGTAGTCGACGGTCCCGCCGCAGCCCATGACTGCCTGGCCGATGTGCACAAGATCCGTCGCACCCGAACCGAAGATGTGAACGCCCAGGATCGACCGGTCCTCGGTGGACACGAGCAACTTCAACATCCCGTAGGAGTCGCCGGCGATCTGGCCGCGGGCAAGTTCTCGGTACCTGGACACCCCGACCTCGTACGGAACCGATCCCTTCGTCAGATCGACCTCCGTCGCACCCACGTAGGACACTTCCGGGATCGAGTAGATGCCGATGGGCTGTAGATCGGTCAATTTGGAGCTGGACTCACCGAACGCGTGGTAGGCCGCCAGCCTGCCCTGATCCATCGACGTCGCAGCCAGCGCCGGAAACCCGATGACGTCGCCGACCGCATAGATGTGATCGACCTTCGTCTGCAAGTGCTCGTCGACGAAGATGCGACCGCGCGCGTCCGCCTCGAGGCCCGCGTTCTCGAGGTCGAGGGCTGTGGTCAACCCCTGTCGGCCGGCCGAATACATCACCGTTTCCGCCGGAATACGTTTACCGCTCGCCAGAGTGGTCACCGTTCCGTTCGGGCCGACATCGACCGCGGTGACTGCCTCGCCGAAGCGGAACGTCACCGCGAGATCGCGGAGGTGGAACTGTAGTGATTCGATGATCTCGCGGTCGCAGAAGTCGAGCATCGAATCACGCTTCTCGACGACGGTCACCTTGGTACCGAGGGCGGCGAACATCGAGGCGTACTCGATCCCGATGACGCCGGCACCGACGACGACCATCGATGCCGGAATGAACTCCAAATTGAGAATGCCGTCGGAGTCCAACACCCGGTAATCGTCGAACGCGACGTCGGCGGGTCGCGCGGGGGCGGTACCGGTGGCGATCACCACGTTGGCGGCCGAGACCGTGATGCGTTCGCCCCGCGCCTCGTCCTCGATGACGATGGTGTGTGCGTCGAGGAACTTGCCGACGCCGGTGATCAACTCGATGCGGTTGCGGAGCAATTGCGAGCGAACCGTCTCGATCTCCCTGCCGATCACGTGCTGGGTGCGCGCAAGGAGATCGGCGGGAGTGATGTCGGCTTTGACACGGTAACTCGCCCCGTACAGCTCACGTTGATTCATGCCCGTGAGATACAGAACGGCCTCGCGCAGCGTTTTGGAGGGAATGGTGCCGGTATTGACGCACACGCCGCCGAGCATGTGGCCCTTCTCCACGATCGCCACCCGCTTGCCGAGCTTCGCAGCCGCGATGGCCGCCTTCTGGCCACCGGGGCCGGAGCCGATGACCACCAGGTCGTACTGCATGGGTTCAGGCATTCGTCATAGGTACCGCTCTCACGCAAAGACTGCGTGCCCACCCGGTCACAACCTTGTGAACTCCACGACTCGGTGCGCCGACCCATGCAGATGTCGCCACGTGCTGATGCGTTGTGCGAGGCTGAACAGAGCACGCAACACCCGATAGAACAGTGCCCCGATACACAGTGGAGGAACACATGCCGCAGCAGGTCCGTGCCGTCGTTGCCAAGAGCAAGGGCGCACCCGTCTCGATCGAAACGATCACCATTCCCGATCCCGGCCCGAACGATGTCGTGGT
>NZ_JBITUQ010000033.1:0-41568 GCF_044542515.1 Rhodococcus sp. NPDC078407
CTGATCCTCGGTAAGCGAACTTCGTACACGCATACACACGCTCCCCAATAGTCGGAACTGAATTACTCAGTCCAACTTTCGGGGAGCGGTGCACACACGTCTGAGCCGTGCAGTGGTCCATTGACGCGAACTGGGGTGAGCACGCGAACTGGGGTGAGCGGACGGCAGATGAAAGTCAGGCGATAGCGGGCGGTTGCTCCGGTGGCGGTGCTGCGGTACGGCCGCGAAAGAGTTCGGTCGGCAGAGTTTCGGCGGCAACGATGCCCGAGTGCGAGGACGAGAGCACCAGCTTGCCGGCTCGGCGGCCTTTTTCCTCGGCGTCCTGGCGCACGGTGGTGAGGTTCTCGCGAATGGCGTCGGAGATGCCGTCGAATCCGGTCACCGAAAGTTGGCTCGGCACATCGATTCCGGAGACGCGAGCGAAGTTGAGTGCACCGAGCGCGATGACGTCGGTGGTGCAGAGCAGCGCCGTGGTCTCGCGGTTCGCCTGCAGAGCTTGCGCGGCGGCGGAGTGGCCGGAGCGCACGGTGTGGTCGAATCGTTCTACGACAGTGAGAGTGTCGGGGTCGAGTCCGGCGTCGATCATCGCGGCTTGGACTCCGGCGATGCGTTCGCGTTGCACGTGAAAGTGACTGTCTGCCAACCGACCCGGGGGTACGACGCCATCGCGGCGGTCACGTCCTAGCCGCATGCACAGCACGGCGAGATGCTCATGACCGAGCGAGATCAGGTGTGCGGCGAGCATTTTCATGGCTACGCGGTCGTCGATGGCGACGAGGGCGGCCTCGGGGATGTTACGCGGTTGGTCACACACAACGATCGGTAGGTGGCGTTCACGAACGGCGGCGAGGTACGGGTCGTCGTCGGCCACGGAGTACACGACGAATCCGTCGACTCCGGCTTGTTGCACCACTGCAGCGGCTTGCACGTCGTCCCGTTCGGCTCCGGCGGGGATGAGCAGCAGACCTTGGCCAGCGGCCTCGCAGGATTCGGCGAGGCCGGCCAGGAAGCTCATCGCGGCCGGGTCGCGGAAGGAGTAGCTCAGGGCTTCGGTGAGGAGCAGCCCGATTGCTCCGGCCTTGCGGGTGCGCAGCGAGCGTGCGACCGGGTCGGGGCCCGCGTAACCGCGACGTTTGGCGGCCTGCAGGACGCGTTCACGGAGCTCGGGAGAGAGCTGATCCGGGCGGTTGTAGGCGTTCGAGACGGTGGTGCGCGACACCTTCAACTCGGCGGCGATCGACGCCAGCGTCGCCTGACGTCGGGGTTCACTCGACCTTGCCATTACCGGGACGTTAGTCCCACAACACACTCCGAAGAAATTCGAGGTGTGTTCGTCCGATTCGATCGAGAGCCCCACCGAGCTATAGAGTACAACGGTAACGGTTTCCATTAGCGTCAAATCTTGCCCATCAGGAGAACATCGATGTCGTCCATCCACCGCGTGTCCCGGACCAAGCTCACGGCCGTGCTGGGCCTGACCTGCGCTGCAGCCCTCACCCTGAGCGCATGCAGCTCCAGTGAGCCCGCGGCCACCGAGTCCGCGCCGGCCACTGCCGTCGACGGACCGGTCACGATCGTCGCGTCCACCAATGTATGGGGAAGCGTCGCCGAGGCGGTTGCCGGCGACATGGCGACAGTGACGTCGATCATCTCCGATCCCTCCGCCGACCCACACTCCTACGAAGCGAGTCCGGGCGACGCTGCTGCCGTCGCCGAGGCGTCGCTCGTGGTCTACAACGGCGGTGGCTACGACGAGTTCATCGAGGACATCCTCCGCTCCGAGGGCCAGAACGTACCGTCGATCGCTGCGTTTTCCTTACTCGAGGACAGCCACGATCACGAGTCCGAAACGACGACCGAGGCAGCAACCGAACCCGCAGCGGAGGACGGCCACGAGCACGGCGAGGTCAACGAGCACGTCTGGTACAACGCCGAGGTGGCAGCGCACACCGCCGAAGAGATCGCCGAGAAGCTCGGTCAGCTCGATCCCGACAACGCCGCGCAATACACCGCCAACGCCGAGGCCTTCCACGAGCAGGCCCACGCCATCACCGACGTGACGGACAAGATTGCCGCCGATTTCTCGAATACACCGGTGGCACAGACCGAACCGATCGCGCACTACCTCATCGAGGAATCCGATCTCGACGATCGCACCCCCGAGGACTTCAAGGACGCCATCGAAGAAGGCAACGATCCGTCGCCGGCATCCATTGCCGCCACGCGCGATCTGTTCACCTCCGATTCTGTTCGCGCGCTGATCTACAACACCCAGACCGAGGACGCAGTCACCCAGGACATTCGCTCCACCAGCGAGGCCGCGGGGATCCCCGTCGTCGAGGTCACCGAAACGCTGCCCGCGGGCATGACGTACATCGAGTGGCAGACCAAGGCCGCGACGGATCTCCAAGCCGCCCTCACCACTGCCTCCTGATCCGAACCCGTGTGATGGAAAGCTGTAGTACATGCCTGCTGTAGAACTGCGCGACGCCGGATTGGCGTTCGGTGAGCGCACGCTGTGGCAGAACCTGGACCTGACGGTCGACAGGGGCGAGTTCGTTGCAGTTCTCGGCCCCAACGGGTCGGGTAAGACGTCTCTGCTCAAGGTGCTGCTGGGCCAGAATCAGCTCACGTCCGGCACGGCCGCGATCGACGGCAAGACCGTCCGGCACGGCCAGTCCGGCGTCGGGTACGTGCCTCAGCAGCGCAACATCGACGACGATCTACCGCTGCGCGGACGCGACCTCGTCGGCCTGGGCTGGGACGGCCACAAGTGGGGCATGGGCTTGCGTGGCATGCGTCAGCGCAAGGAGACGGTGCAGCACGCGATCGATCAGGTCGACGCCAACTCCTTCGCCGGTGCGCCCGTCGGCTCGATGTCCGGCGGCGAGCAGCAGCGGCTGCGTATCGCCCAGGCGCTCGTCGGCGATCCATCGGTGTTGCTGTGCGACGAGCCCCTGCTCAGCCTCGACCTCGCCAACCAGTCTCTGGTCTCGAGCCTCATCGATCGCCGACGGCGGGAGCACGAGACGGCCGTGCTGTTCGTCACCCATGAGATCAATCCGATTCTCCCGCTCGTCGACCGCATCGTCTACATCGTCGACGGCCGTTTCCGCATCGGCACCCCCGACGAGGTGATGACCACCGAGGTGTTGTCGGAGCTCTACGCCACCGAGGTCGAGGTGCTCGAGGTCCGCGGCCGGCTCGTCGTCGTCGGCACCGGCGACTCCATCGACGCTCTCGGCTCGGCGGGCGCCCACCACCCACCCGTGCCGCACGACAGAGAAGACAAAGCATGAACGAGAAGGTTCTCGACGCATTCTCGAAGATGCTCGACTTCGACACCACCGCGAATCTGCTGAGCTACGACTTCGTCCAGCAGGCGCTCATCGCCGCCGCGATTCTCGGGCTGCTCGCGGGAGCTCTCGGACCGTTGATCGTCAGTCGTCAGTGGGCGTTCGCCGTGCACGGGTCCAGTGAACTCTCCCTCACCGGCGCTTCGGCTGCCCTGCTCGTCGGCATCACCGTGGGCCTCGGAGCCATCGTGGGATCCGTTGTCGCGGCGGTGATGTTCGCTCTGCTCGGTACCAAGGCCCGCGACCGCGACTCGGTCATCGGCGTCATCATGTCCTTCGGTCTGGGCCTGTCGGTGCTGTTCATCTGGCTCTACCCCGGCCGCACCGGAACCAGCTTCTCTCTGCTCATCGGCCAGATCGTCGGCGTCGGACAGAGCGGTATCCAGCTGCTGCTCGTATGCGCCGTACTGGTCCTGATCGTTCTCACCGTCGTCTACCGGCCGCTGCTGTTCGCCAGCACCGACCCCGAGGTGGCGCTGGCCCGAGGCGTCCCCGTCCGAGCGCTCTCGGTCGTGTTCGCCGTACTCGTCGGCGTTGCCTGTGCACTCGGCGTTCAGATAGTCGGCGCACTGCTGGTGCTCTCACTGCTCATCACCCCTGCCGCAGCCGCCGCGCGAGTGACCGCCAGCCCACTCAAGGCCACGTTGCTCTCGATCCTGTTCGCCGAGATCGCCGCTGTCGGTGGCATTCTGCTCTCCCTCGCTCCGGGTCTGCCGGTCTCGACGTTCGTCACCACCATCTCGTTCGTGATCTACCTCCTCTGCCGCGTCGTCGGCGGAACCCGCAAAGCCAATTCCGGACGGCTCGTCGCCGCCCAGGATGGCAACGCCGCCTAGAATGCCAACGGTGACGGCCATCGACCTCAATGCCGATCTCGGCGAAAGCTACGGTACGTGGACTCTCGGCGACGACGACGCCATGCTGGCCGTCGTGTCGAGTGCCAACGTGGCGTGCGGCTTCCATGCCGGTGACCCCACCACCTTGTTGCGCACGTGCCGCTCTGCTGCGGACGCAGGCGTGCGGATCGGCGCGCAGGTGGGCTATCACGACCTCGCCGGTTTCGGCCGACGCTTTCTCGACATCTCCCCCGCCGACCTCACCGCCGACGTGATCTACCAGATGGGCGCACTCGATGCCCTCGCCCAAGTCGCCGGCTCTGCCATCGCCTACGTCAAACCGCATGGGGCGCTGTACAACGCTATCGTGCATCACCGCAGCCAGGCGAAAGCCGTCGTCGACGCCGTTCTCGCCTACGATCCCACGCTGCCGGTCCTGGGACTCCCCGGTTCGGTTTTTCTCGAGGAAGCCGAACAAGCCGGGTTACGTACTGTTGCAGAGGCTTTCGCAGACCGCGCGTACACCCCGCAGGGAACGCTGGTCTCGCGCTCGGAACCCGGGGCCGTGCTGTCCGATCCCGGCGCAGTCGCCCAGCGCGTGCTCACCATGATCACCGACGGCACCGTACCGGCGGTGGACGGCTCGACCATCGACATCCGGGCGGAATCGATCTGCCTGCACGGCGATTCTCCCGGTGCCGTTGCGATGGCCACAGCCGTATCGGAGCTGTTGCGAACCAACGAAATCGACATCACCGCCTTCGTCTGATGCGCATCCACTCGGCCGGCGGGAACGCAACCCTCGTCGAGTTCGACGGGCTGGACGAGACGATGGCCTACTACCGGGCGCTCACACTGGACCCACCGGGTGCCGTCGTCGACGTGGTTCCGGCCGCCCGCACCGTCCTGGTGACATTCGACGGGCCGCGGCAGCCGATACTGGACTGGATCGCGGCTGCCGAACCCGTCGTAGCCACCGACGCCGAACCGCCCGGCAGCGTGACGATCGCGGTGGTCTACGACGGCGACGACCTCGACGAAGTTGCCCGTCTGACCGGACTGTCCACCACCGAAGTCGTTGCTGCACATACCGGGCAAACGTGGACCGTCGCCTTCGGCGGCTTCGCGCCCGGGTTCGGTTACCTCGTCGGCACGGATACACGGCTGCACGTCTCGCGACGCTCGTCGCCGCGCACCAGCGTTCCGGCCGGTTCGGTGGGGCTGGCGGGGGAGTTCTCGGGTATCTATCCGCGCTCCTCCCCCGGCGGCTGGCAACTGATCGGGCATACCGACGCGCCACTGTGGGATCTGGACCGCGATCCTCCCGCATTGCTGCGGCCCGGCACCACCGTCCGATTCGAGCAGGCATGAGAGCCGTGACGGTGCTGCAAACGGGACCGCTGTGTACCGTGCAGGATCGCGGTCGAGCAGGATATGCGTCGATCGGTGTCGGCCGTTCGGGTGCAGCCGATCGACTCTCGCACGATGCCGCAAACCGTCTGGTGGGCAACCACTCCGACTCCGCCACGCTCGAGGTGACGTTCGGTGGCCTGGCACTGCGCGCCGAGTTCGACGCCGTTCTCGCTGTCACCGGCGCGCACGTCACCTGTCGCATCGACGGAACGGAGCAGGGACTGTATTCGACACTGGTGATGCGCGCCGGGCAGAGACTGCAATTGAGCACGCCCACAAGCGGTCTACGCAGTTATGTTGCAGTGCGGGGCGGAATCGACGTCCCCGCCGTCCTGGGTAGCCGATCGACGGACACGATGTCGGGCCTCGGCCCCGCAGCGGTCTCCCCCGGCACCGTGCTGAAGGTCGGCAAAGACCGAACGGATTGGCCCGCAGCAGATTTCGGCATACCGACGACGACCCGAACAGCACTGCACGTCACGTTCGGGCCGCGCGACAACTGGTTCACCGAGCATGCCCGATCGCTACTGCTCGAGCAGCCGTGGACGGTCACGCAGGATTCGGATCGCGTCGGCATCAGACTGGACGGTGCCGAACCCTTGCACCGCACAAGAGACGACGAATTGGCCAGCGAAGGAATGGTTCTCGGGGCCTTGCAGGTTCCGCCGTCCGGGAAGCCGGTACTGTTCCTCGCCGACCATCCCGTCACCGGCGGATACCCGGTGATCGCGGTGGTCACGGCGGCCGACGTCTCCGCTGCCGCGCAGCTGACGCCCGGAGCGCAGATACGGTTCCGCGCTGCCGGTTGACCCCGCCGCACCTCACACCTTTTTTCCCAACCTCACACACCTATTCGAGCAATAGCAGGGGTGTGAGGTGTGCAGAAAGGGTGTGAGGTTCAGCCCCGTCGCTGACGCGCGATGTCGGCCAATACGACGCCCGCCGCGACGGATGCGTTGAGCGATTCCACCGGGCCTGCCATCGGGATCGACAGGATGTGGTCGCAGGTCTCGCTGACCAACCGTGAGAGACCCTTGCCCTCGGATCCGACGACGATGACGACCGGGCCCTTACCGTCGAAGGTGTCGAGGTCGGTGTCGCCGCCCGCGTCCAGGCCGACGACGGTGACGCCCTTGGACTGCCAATCCTTCAGCGTGCGAGTGAGATTGACTGCTCGCGCGATGGGCAGTCGGGCCGCGGCACCGGCACTGGTTCGCCACGCCACTGCCGACACGCTTGCGCTGCGACGCTGCGGGATCACGACGCCATGGCCGCCGAAGGCAGCCACCGATCGCACGACGGCACCGAGGTTGCGCGGGTCGGTGATGTTGTCGAGCGCCACCAGCAGCGCCGGCTCCTGGTGCGTGCGCGCGTTCGAGATCAGGTCGTCGGGGTGTGCGTAGCGGTACGGCGGCACCTGCAGGGCGAGGCCCTGGTGCAGTCCGTTGGCGCTGAGCTTGTCCAGATCCGAGCGAGGAACTTCGAGGATCGAGATCCGCGCATCGCCGGCGCGCTGGACGGCTTCCTTGAGTCGATCGTCGCTGTCGGTGCCGACTGCGACCCACAGCGCTGTAGCAGGCACGCCTGCGCGCAGGCATTCGACGACCGGGTTGCGACCGAGTACCACCTCGGGGCCGTCTTCTGCCTTGCGTCCGGCAGGCCGGCTACCGGTCCGTCCACCGGTGGTGCCGCCACGGTTCTGCGCGGACTTCTCGGCGAGCTTGGCCCGACGCGCCGCGGGATGCTTGGTGCGCTCGGAGGCGGGGGGCGTCGCACCGCGGCCCTCGAGGCCCTTACGACGCTTGCCGCCGGAACCGGCGACCTGCCCCTTCTTGGTGCCGTCCTTGCGGATTGCGCCGCGCCTACTCGAATTGCCTGCCATCACAAACCTGCTTCGTCGGTCTTGCTCGTACCCAGCGACCATTCGGGCCCGTTGGGTGTATCTGTCACGTCGACTCCGGCTTTCGCCAGCCGATCGCGTATTTCGTCGGCGACGGCCCAATCCTTGGTCGCCTTCGCCGTTGCTCGACGCTCCAGCTCGGCCTCGACGAGCACGCCGAGCGCATCCAGAGCTGCTGCATCGGAACCGCTCTCGCCCGACCATTGCGGATCGAGCGGGTCGACGCCGAGAATGTCGAGCATCGCCCGCACACTGCCTGCATGCTCCACCGCTGCCGATAGATCACCCGACTCGAGCGCGGTGTTGCCTAGGGTGACGGTGGCGTGAATCTCGGCCAGCGCCTTGGGAACTGCGAGGTCGTCGTCGAGGGCCTCGGCGAATCCGGCCGTCCACTTACCCATCGGCACTTCACCGGCACGCTCGACGGCTCGTCGAACGAACCCTTCGATACCCCGGTACGTCACGGCCGCCGTCTCGAGCGCGGTGTCGGAGTACTCGAGCATCGACCGGTAGTGGGCACCACCGAGATAGAACCGAAGCTCTTGCGGGCGAACCTTTTTCAGGACATTGGGCACGGAGAGAACGTTGCCGAGGGACTTCGACATCTTCTCGCCGCCCATCGTCACCCACCCGTTGTGCAGCCAGTACCGCGAGAACCCGTCACCGGCCGCCATCGACTGGGCGCGCTCGTTCTCGTGGTGCGGGAACACCAGATCGAGTCCGCCGCAATGGATGTCGAAATCCGCGCCGAGGTAGTTCTCCGCCATCGCCGAGCATTCGAGGTGCCAGCCCGGACGGCCCGGGCCCCACGGCGTAGGCCACGACGGCTCGCCGGGCTTGGCACCCTTCCACAGCGTGAAATCGCGGGGGTCCCGCTTTCCTTCGGCGACGCTCTCGCCCTGATGTACGTCGTCGAGCTTGTGACCCGACAACGCGCCGTAGCTTGGGAAGCTCTGCACATCGAAGTACACGTCTCCACCGTCGTCGGCGTAGGCGTGGCCGCGCTCGATCAGTCGCTCGATCATCTGGACCATCTGGGTGATGTGTCCGGTGGCGCGCGGCTCGGCCGACGGCGGCAGCACCCCGAGCCGGTCGTAGGCCCACGTGAAGGATCGCTCGTACGTCGCGGCCCACTCCCACCACGGACGACCTGCGTCGCGCGCCTTGTTCAGAATCTTGTCGTCGATGTCGGTGACATTGCGGACGAAGGCGACGTCGTAATCGTGAGCCAACAACCACCGGCGCAACACGTCGAACGCCACACCACTACGTACGTGGCCGATATGAGGCTCGCCCTGCACTGTTGCCCCACACAGGTATACCGATGCATGGCCAGGGACCAAGGGGGTGAATTCCCGCAGGGCCCTCGTCTCGGTGTCGTGTAGGTGAAGGGTCACGACCAGCAATGCTACCGGTGGTTTTACCTCGTCATGACAAGTGCGGTCGCGACCGCCGCGATTCCTTCACCGCGGCCGGTCAGCCCGAGGCCGTCCGTGGTGGTCGCAGACACCGATACCGGCGCACCAAGGACCCGCGAGAGAACTTCCTGCGCCTCGACTCGGCGCGGTCCGATCTTGGGCCGGTTACCGATGATCTGCACTGCGGCGTTGCCGATCGCGAAGCCGCCGGCGTCGAGCAGGCGCTTGACCTCGGCCAACATGGCCGCTCCGCTGACCCCGTCCCATTCGGGACGACCGGTCCCGAAGACCGACCCCAGATCGCCCAAGCCTGCGGCCGAGAGCAATGCGTCGCACAGCGCATGGGATGCGACATCGCCGTCGGAATGGCCCTCGAGCCCGTCCGCGTCCTCGAACAGCAATCCGGCCAGCCAACAGGGACGGCCGAGAGCGATCGGATGGACGTCCGTGCCGATGCCGACTCTCATAGCGCGCCTCTCACAGCAGGGCCTGTGCCAGTAGTAAGTCGTGTGGGGTGGTGATCTTGAATGCGAGGGCGTCGCCGACGATGGTGTGCACCGTCTCGCCGATGCGCTCGACGAGACCCGCGTCGTCGGTGGAGATGTCGGTCGCGGCGGCATATGCGCGGCGCAGGACCGCGGCGTCGAAACCCTGAGGAGTCTGTACCGAGCGCAGACTCGCACGGTCGGGAGTGCCCACCACCGCTCCCATGACGTCGACGGACTTGATGGTGTCCACGACCGGAAGTACCGGAATGACGGCCGAGCGCCCGGCTCGCACCTCGGCAACGACGCGGGCGATCAACGCCGGTGGGGTGAGGGCGCGAGCCGCGTCGTGGACCAACACGACGGACGCGTCGCCGACGGCCGCAAGGCCGGCCCGCACCGAATCGGTGCGTTCGACGCCACCCGCCACGACGAGGACATCCGTACCGACGTGATCGCGGGCCGCGTCGAGAAGATCAGCGGGGACGACGACGACGATCCGATCGACGGCACCCGATGCGCGCAGCCCGTCGACGGACCGCGTGAGAAGAGAGTCGGTACCCAGACAGACGAATGCCTTCGGCTCGTTCTGTCCGAGCCGAAGGCCTTTGCCTGCAGCGGGTACCAGGGCGACCACGTCGCCGGAGGTACGTTTCACTCCAAAAAGCTGTTCACTCTAGGAAGCTGCTCACTCTATGAAGCTGTGGCGAGAACTTCGTCGAGCATGGTGTCGGCCTTGGCCTGATCGGTACCTTCTGCCAGTGCCAGCTCGCCGACCAGAATCTGACGTGCCTTGGCGAGCATCCGCTTCTCGCCTGCCGACAGTCCACGATCCTGTTCGCGTCGCCAGAGATCGCGGACGACCTCGGCAACCTTGTTCACGTCACCGGACGCCAACTTCTCCAGATTTGCCTTGTATCGGCGCGACCAGTTGGTGGGCTCTTCGGTGTGCGGCGCGCGAAGAACCTGGAAAACCTTGTCGAGGCCTTCTTGTCCGACGACGTCGCGAACGCCTACGTATTCCGCGTTGTCTGCGGGAACTCGAACGGTGAGGTCGCCTTGCGCGACCTTGAGAACGAGATACTCTCTCGGTTCACCCTTGATGGTGCGTGTCTCTATCGCTTCGATCAGCGCCGCTCCGTGATGGGGGTAAACGACGGTGTCTCCGACCTTGAAAATCATGTGACAAGTGCCCCTTTCGATTTGCCCAGAATACCACGCCTGATATCAACGGTGCAGGTCAGGGGCACAGCGACGCCGAATCAGGGGTTGACACAGACGGATCGACGTGTATCCGGGACCACATTTTCACCTCGACATTGCCGCCACCCCGAGGCCTGACAGGCACCCTTACCTGGCATCCTGCGACTGCCGACGGACCCCACGAGCGGCCGTTCGACGAGAACTACTACTCTCCCTAGTGGACGAGATGGATCGAGCCGGCCCGGCACCACATGGAGGACGACCGAAGTGACTGCAAACGACGTTGCGACACCGCTTGGCCGCCACCGCAGAGTGGCCACCAGCCTCGCCCTCCTGGCCGGTGGCGCACTCGCCCTCACCGCGTGCGGTGCAGGCCAGATTTCCCAGACCGCAACACAGGTCGCCGCTGTCAACGGCAACTCCGTCGACGTCGGAGACATCCAGCTGCGCAACGTTCACGTGGTGTACCCCACTTCGGAGGAGTACAGCATTGAGCCCGGCGGCACCGTCGAGCTCGGCTTCACCGCCATCAACTCCAGCTCCTCAGTCGCCGACGAACTGACCGGCATCTCGTCGCCCGAAGCACAGGTCACCATTGTCGACGAGGCCGAACCGGGTAGCACCGAAATTGCGCCGCAGACTGCTCTCGGTGCAGGTTCGTCCGTCGACACCACGTTCGCCGATCCACTGCTGCCGATTCAGCTCATCACCGTCGAGATGGCCGACATCAGCGAGAACGTTCGACCCGGCCTGACCCTGCCGGTCACGTTCGAGTTCGCCAATGCAGGCGAGGTCGTCATCGATGTGCCGGTCGATGCCGGCTCCGAGCTCGAGCGATCCGAAGACGCGGTCTCCGAGCACAGCGAAGGCGAATAACGACTCGTACGGCCGAGGACAGTCGACGACGCCCGAGATTGTCGGTACCGATCGTTAGGCTCCCGACGTGGTCAAACTGAAGTCGAGCTACCGCTGCTCTGCGTGTCATCACTCGGTCTCGAAATGGGTCGGGCGCTGTCCCGAATGCGGCAACTGGGGATCGATGGACGAGGTCCAGGCAACGGCCGCTCCCCTGACCACTCGGGCGGGTGCCTCGGCATTGCGTTCCGGCGGCGGGGCGATGATCCCGACCACGCCCGCTGCCGCTCTGACGACCATCAGCAGTGCCACCTCGCAGGCCAACACCACCGGAATCGACGAGTTCGACCGCGTACTCGGCGGCGGGCTGGTACCCGGTTCCGTCGTGCTGCTCGCGGGCGAGCCCGGAGTCGGCAAGTCGACCCTGCTGCTCGAGGTGGTTCACCGTTGGGCCCGCTCGGCACCGGATCGCCGCGCGCTCTATGTCACGGGCGAGGAGTCGGCCGGGCAGGTCCGGTTGCGCGCCGACCGCACCGGCGCGGTGCACGAGCGCGTATTTCTCGCCGCCGAGTCGGATCTGGCCACGGTGTTCGGCCATGTCGAGCAGGTGAAGCCGAGTCTGTTGATCGTCGATTCGGTACAGACGATGCTGGCCGCGGACGTCGACGGCGTCATCGGCGGGGTCACTCAGGTGCGCGCCATCACCAGTGCCCTGACGACCCTGGCCAAGACCACCGGCGTTGCGGTGTTGCTGGTAGGACACGTCACCAAGGACGGTGCGGTGGCAGGCCCACGGTCGCTCGAGCACCTGGTGGACGTGGTGCTCAACTTCGAGGGCGACAAGCACTCCACGCTGCGCATGATTCGCGGCGTCAAGAATCGTTTCGGCGCATCCGACGAGGTGGGGTGCTTCGAGCTGCGCGAAACCGGGATCGTCGGTATCAGCGATCCCTCCGGGTTGTTTCTCCATCACCGCAGCGACGCGGTGCCCGGCACGGCCGTCACCGTCACGATGGACGGCAAGCGGCCGCTCCTGGCCGAGCTGCAGGCGCTGATCGTCGACACCGCGATGCCGTCGCCGCGGCGTGCGGTCAGCGGACTCGACCACGCCCGCGTGGCGATGATTCTCGCCGTCCTGGAACGCCGCTGCGGAGTCAAGGTCTCCAAAGCAGAGGTCTACGCAGCAACCGTCGGCGGCATGCGTACCAGCGAACCGTCCGCTGACCTCGCTCTCGCGGCGGCGGTGGCCTCGGCCGTGCGTGATCAACCCCTCCCTGCAGGAATGGTCATCCTGGGCGAAGTGGGTCTGGCTGGCGAGGTACGACGCGTGGCGGGCCTGGGTCGCCGCCTCGCCGAAGCGTCACGACTGGGCTTCGACTATGCCATCGTTCCCGAGGACGCCGGCCCCATCCCCGCCGGCATCAAGGTCAAGACCGTCACCAACGTCGGCGAAGCCTTGACCTACACGCGTATGCGCGCCGTATGACACCGGGCGGTATCGTTCGTCGGGCTGGTCGCAGGTAGCAGCGCAGTATTCTGTGTTCGCACGAGCAGTGGACGGCACGAGTCCGTGACGCCGATACGACAGGAGGGGGTTGGCCATGGAGGGCACCACGCCATCCCCGGCGTTGCGCGAGACCATTGCGCGGCTCGCACCGGGAACGGCCCTGCGCGACGGCCTCGAGCGAATTCTGCGTGGGCGCACCGGCGGCCTGATCGTCCTCGGCTACGACGAAGAAGTGGAAGCGATCTGCGACGGCGGCTTCGAGCTCGATGTGGAGTTCGCCCCCACCAGGCTTCGAGAGTTGTCGAAAATGGATGGTGCAGTGGTGCTTTCGACCGACGGCAAGCGCATCGTTCGCGCCAATGTTGAGCTCGTCCCCGACCACAAGATTCCTACCGTCGAATCCGGCACCCGGCACCGCGCGGCCGAGCGTACGGCCATGCAGACCGGTTATCCCGTGGTGTCCGTGAGCCAGTCGATGAGCATCGTCAGCGTCTACATCGGCGGCATCAGACACGTGGTCGAGGGCTCTGCCACCATCCTCTCGCGCGCCAATCAGGCCGTCGCGACCCTCGAGCGTTACAAGGCACGTCTCGACGAGAACACGCGTCAGCTGTCGGTGGTCGAGATCGAGGACTTCGTGACTCTGCGCGACGCCCTCACCGTCGCACAGCGGCTCGAGATGGTGCGCCGAGTGTCGGTGGAGATCGAACAGAACGTCCTCGAACTCGGCACCGACGGCCGCCAGCTCGCCCTGCAGCTCGAAGAGTTGTTGGGCGACAACGACATCGATCGCCAGTTGATCGTGCGCGACTACCTGGCCGGCAACGAGCCGTCGAGCACAACCGGGGTCGAGAAGGCGCTCGCCGCCCTCGACAAGCTGACCGACGTCGATCTGCTCGATCTGACGACGCTGGCCCGCGCCTTCGGCTATCCCGCGACCATCGAGGCCCTCGACACCCCGATGAGTCCCCGCGGGTACCGGGTGCTGACGCGGGTTCCGCGATTGCAGTTCACCCAGATCCACCGCCTCGTCGGCGCATTCGGCACGCTGCAGGGCCTACTCGCCGCCACCGCCGCCGACCTGCAATCGGTCGACGGAATCGGCGGACTGTGGGCTCGGCACATCAGGGAGGGCCTGTCCAGGCTGGCCGAGGCCTCGATCTCCGGACCCTACGACTAGCGCTTCTTGGTTCCCGGCAGGAAACCGGCGTCGATCACTGCCTTCACGTACGGCCGCGCGCTGGTGATCAACTGCTCGGCGTCCGGGACGTTCTTCCACACTGACGACGCCATCGCATCGGTGCGTTCCTCGATGTGCTGATCGAGGGCGGTGCCGGCGTCGGTCAACGTCTCGCCCTCGTCGGAGGTGGTGAGCAATCCGCGGGTGGCCAATCGCTCTGCAGCAGAATCCCATTCACTTTCCGACCACTGCCTCGTCAGCTGCGTGATGCGCTTGCCGAGAGCGCGGCGACCGGGCTGCGGGGTCGGTCGGACGGCCTCGTGGAACACTGCCGCTTCCGTCGGGTCGAGTTCTGCGTCGATCAAGGCGGCGAGGTGGCCGTCGCCGCGCCATTCGCGCAGGACGGTGATCGAATGCCAGAGCGCGAGATGCGGCGTGTCGGGTCGTTCGGCGGAATGCCATGCCGCCGCGAGAGGGCGGCCGGCGAACGATGCCGCGTCGCCGATCTCGCGCAGACGCCCAGCCAACGTTGCGAGCGCTGGATCGTCCGCCAGAGAGCCGAGAGCCGCTCCGAGAACGGAATCGAGCAGTGCCCATCGACGGTCGGACACCGCATCGAGACCGACGGCCACCGCGGCCGGCCACGCGCGCTCGATCAGCACCGGGTTGAAGTTGTAGAACGCGGCCGCAACGACGCTCGGCGCGCACGGACCCATCGGAGCGGCCCGTGCACCGACGTACCAGGCGTGACCGTCGAGTCCGGTGTCCTCGTAGGCCGTCCCCAACTCGGGATTGAAGTACGCGGCAACGTGGAACGGTTCGAGAGTCGTGTAGGCGGCGCGGGCGAGGGCTGTGGAGGTGGTCATGAGAGTCGACCGTACTCAGCCGGTGATGTTGAACGGCTCCGGCACACTCTTGAGCTCGCCGAGCTGGGCGATCGCCTGGTATGCGCCGACCCCCACCGGAATGCGCTCTTCACCGCAACCGGGAACGGAGTTGGTACCCGACCACTTGACCGTGAAGCCGGCCTGCTCGCCGGGCTTGAAGGTACGAAGATCCGACGCGGCGTTGGGGAAGCAGTCGATGTTGGACCAGATGCGCTGATTGTCCAGGGTGTAGACGAGCGCCTGCTGCAGACCGGCACCGACGTCACGCTGGCATTCGGTCGAACCGATGTTGGTGATGACCACGGTGAACACCGGCTCTTCGCCCAGACGATAGGTGGCCTTCTCCGGAGTCACCTTGATCGCCAGCGACTGATCCGGGCACTGATTGGCAAGCACTGGAGCAGGTGCATCGCTGGTGGTCGCAGCCGATCCGCCACCGGCTGCCGAGTCGGTGCCTCCGCCGGATCCGCCGGAACCGCCGGACCCACCAGAACCGCCGCCGGACCCACCGGAATCACCCGGGGTCGCGGACGAACTGGGCGACGGCAGCGCCGAGGATGTTGCCGGTGCCGCGACGACGCCCGCGGGAGAAGCCTCGGTGTCGTCGGACCCACCGCTGAGCGACGCGATGAACCACACGATCAATCCGAGGACGACGACGGCCGCACCGATAGCGAGCGCGCGACGTCGCCAGTAGATTTCGGGGGGCAGAGGCCCGCTCGGTTCCAACACGAATCAACCGTATGCGGCCGAAGCCACGCTATCCCTGAGCCCACACGGCGTGTCAGGCAGGAATCTCGCCGATATCGCCGATGACCTCACGAAGCTGCGCGTGGCCCTTCGACAGCTGGTACGTCAATCCGACGATCGCCAGATCACCGGACTCGACCTTGTCGGCGACGATGCGCGAACGCTGCATCAGCAGATTCGCAGTCTCTTCGACGTGCCGTGCCTCGAACTCGTCGACGGCCTCGTAGCCGTCGCGCCGGGCCGAGAGCACCGACGGGGTGACGCGTTCGACGACGTCGCGAATGTAACCGCCGGGTACGTCTCCACTGGCGAGTGCGTCGACGGTCGCCTGGACCGCTCCGCAGTGGTCGTGTCCGAGCACCACGATCAGCGGGGTGTTCAGCACCGCGACGCCGTACTCGATGGAGCCCAGAACGGCCGAGTCCACCACATGACCTGCGGTGCGCACGACGAACATATCGCCGAGGCCCTGATCGAAGATGATCTCGGCGGCCACACGAGAGTCGGCGCAACCGAACAGGATGGCACCGGGATGCTGCGCGCTCTCGAGCCGGGCGCGATCCTCGATCCCCTGCGACGGGTGTTGCACCTCTCCGGAGACGAACCGTTGGTTGCCTTCCTTCAGTGACTTCCAGGCGGCGATCGGATTAGAAGCAGGCATGCGCATCATTGTGCACGCGCAGCGGGCGCGAGGCGAGTCGGGTTCACTACTGTTGGTACCGATCACAGACACCAGAAGAAGGGCGCACAGTTGCCGATCGATGCCGACGCTCTGCTCGGGTGGTTCGACACCGACGGACGCGACCTGCCGTGGCGTCGTCCGGGCGTCAGCGCCTGGCAGATCCTGATGAGCGAGATCATGCTGCAGCAGACGCCCGTCGTGCGGGTGGCTCCTATCTGGGAACAGTGGGTGGAGCGCTGGCCGGTGCCGTCGGCGATGGCCGCGTCCTCGCAGGCCGAGGTACTGCGGGCGTGGGGGAAGTTGGGCTATCCGCGTCGCGCATTGCGTCTGCACGAGTGCGCTCGAGTGCTCGCCTCGGACTACGGCGACGAGGTTCCGAGCGACGTCGACACGCTGCTCGGCCTCCCCGGCATCGGGGCCTACACGGCGAGGGCGGTGGCAACTTTCGCCTACGGCCAGCGAGTTCCGGTGGTGGACACCAATGTTCGACGCGTTGTCGCGCGTGCCTCGCACGGCAGCGCTGAGCCCGGAAACCCCTCGACCACGAGGGATCTGGCCGATGTGGAGCGACTGCTCCCGGTAAGCGTTCCCCGGGCCGCTCGATATTCGGCGGCACTGATGGAGCTCGGCGCGTTGATCTGCACTGCCAAGAATCCCGCGTGCCTGCTGTGCCCGCTGCCCGAGTGCGCCTGGATCGAAGCAGGCAGACCGGCGCACACCGGGCCGGCGAAGAAGGTCCAGAAATTCGCGGGCACCGACCGTCAGGTTCGCGGCAAGCTCATGTCGGTGCTGCGCGAGAGCGCCGGACCGGTCGAGCGGGCTCAGCTCGACATCGTCTGGCCCACCGATACTGCGCAACGCGATCGCGCACTCGATTCGTTGCTCACCGATGGATTGATCGAACAGACCGAATCTGGATTGTTCGCCCTCGCCGGCGAGGGGTCGGACGGCTAGGACGCCAGAAATTCGACCAGAGCCGCATTGACCGCGTCGGGGCGTTCGAGGTAGCCGAAGTGTCCGGTGTCGGCTATTTCGACATAGCGCGCACCGGGTATCGCGGCCGCCACGTCGCGGCACTGCTGCACCGGGATCATGCGGTCATCGGCAAATCCGATGACCAGAGATTTCGCCCTGATCGCTCGGTATGCGGCCAGTCGATCTGTCCCAGAGCGCATTTCGAGCCCGATCTGCGCTCGCATACCCGCTGTTCGACGGCCACCGGAGTACTCGAGTACTGCGAGCCAATCGCCGATCGCGCTGTCGTCGGCCAGGGTCTTCGGTGAAAAGTTCTGCATCGCAGTCATTGCCGCGCGGTACGACGCGGGAAGCTCGATTCCGGCGTCGTGCAGATCCTTCTCGCCCTTCGACATCTGCGCGCGAAAGGTGGTGGTCTTGCCGAACGTGGCCATCAGCACTGCATGCGACACCAGATCCGGCCGCGCCAACGCGAGTTCCTGGGTGACGCGGGCACCCATGGAGGTGCCCACGACGCGCGCGGGGCCACCACCGAGGTGCTCGATCAGAGCGGCGGTGTCGGCCACCAGGTCGTCGAGCGCCATCCCGCCGGCGCACTCGGAAGACGGTGCGATACCGCGATTGTCGAAGGTGACCACTCGGTACCCCTGCTTCACCAGAGTAGGCACCTGATGGGTTCGCCAGACCCGTCCCGGACTACCGGTGCCCATCACCAACACGACGAGCGGTCCATCTCCGGTGACGTCGTAGTTCAGGTCGATTCCGTTGAGCTTCGCGAGCGGCATTCGGATCATTCTAGTGCGCGCAGGAACTCCTCGACCGCCGTGCGATACCGCTCGGGTGCCTCGTCGTGAATCAGGTGCGCTGCGTTCTCGATCCGCACATACCTCGATCCGGGCTTGCGTGAATGCATCTGCCTCATCTGACCGGCCGGGGTGATGGTGTGCTCACCCTCGATCAGCAGCGCCGGGGCCCGGATGGCATCCCACTCGTCCCAGAAATGACGCGTCCCCCATTCCTGCGAGATCGCCTCGAACGTATCGATGTCGCCGTGCAAGCGCCAACCGTCGTCAGCGCACTCGAAGGAGTCCAGAAAGTATTGTCCTGCAACATCTCCGAAGAAGGAACGCACCGCATCGGCGTCGGGAAAAGGTTGCGGCCAGGCCCGCATCATCGTGGCCCAATTCTCGGCGGTGCGTCCCCTGAAGTCCGGCGCGATGTCTTCGATCACGAGCGCGGTCACCAGGTCGGGTTGCTGCGCGGCCGCACACCAGGCGTGCAGCGCACCCATCGAATGGCCGATCACCACACTCGGACCGAGCGACTCCAGATTCTCCAGCAGGTCCGCGACGAACGCCTCGGTCGTGAGTTCCGACGGCGGCGGTCGACGGTGCCCGGGGGCGTCGTAGGTGTGCACGTGCCCGAGTTCTCGAAGCCACGGAACCTGCCGACGCCAGGTGGCGGCACTGCCCATCAGCCCGTGCAGCAGCAGTATCGAACGGCCGGATCCACCCTCGTCGTAGAGCATCACTGCCGAGCATAACGGCGGGGTAATCTCGCGAGCATGCCCATTGTGAAGATCAACGCGATCGACGTACCGGAGGGCGCAGGCCCCGAACTCGAGAAGCGCTTCGCCGCGCGAGCCGGAACGGTCGACGGCTCCCCCGGATTTCTCGGATTCCAGCTACTCCGGCCCGTCAAAGGCGAGTCGCGCTACTTCGTCGTCACTCAGTGGGAGGACGAGGAGTCGTTCCAGGCCTGGTCCGGTGGACCGTCTCGCCAGGCCCATGCCGGTTCCGGTGAGGGCAAACCGGTGGCGTCGGGAGCATCGTTGCTCGAGTTCGAGGTCGTATTGGACGTGCCTGCCAAGTCGTGATCGACGCCGGTCAGATACGCGCTCGAGCGAGATCCCACTCGAGCTTCGTCGGCATCTCCGAGTCCAGCTTCGCCACGGCGTCGGCGAGGAACTCCGCGGGCATCGGCCTGCCCAAGTAGTAGCCCTGAGCGCCGTCGCACCCGAGCAATCGCAGCGCATCGAGGGTGCCCGCGTCCTCGACCCCTTCTGCCATCACCCGCACCCCGAGGCTTCGGGCCAGGTCGATGGTCGAGCGGACGATCGACGCATCGGTGTCGTCGGTGTTCATCTTCGACACGAACGAGCGATCGATCTTCAGTGTCTGCACCGGCAGGCTCTGTAGATAGGTCAGCGAGCTGTAGCCGGTGCCGTAGTCGTCGATCGCGATGGTCACCCCCAGGCCGCGCAGGGAATTCAGCGCGTTCACCGAGCGCACCGGGTCGATCATCGCAGTCGTTTCGGTGACCTCGAATTCCAAGGTGTGCGCGGGCACTGCGTACTTGGCGAGCGCGGCGGAGACCTGTTCGGTGAGGGTCTCGTCGAGCAAGTTCCGCACCGAGAGATTGACCGAAACAGACAGATTGATGCCGCGACGACGTAGAGCGCTGCACTGCGCCAACGCCTCGTCGAGTACCAGCGCGGTGATGGCGGGCAGCATCCCGGTGCGCTCGGCATCCGGTAGGAACATCGACGGGCCGATCAAGCCCTCGCGCGGATGCTGCCACCGCAATAGGGCTTCGACGCGATCGACGCTGCCGGATTCGAGGTCCAGGCACGGCTGAAAGAACACCCGGAGCTGATGATCGCGAATCGCCGTGTCGAGTTCGCCCAGCAACCGCATCTGATCGTGCCGGTCACGATCCATGTCGGGTTCGTATCGACCGACGCGGGTGTGGCCGGCCTTGGCCGCGGTCAGCGCCACGTGAGCCCGCTGCATCATCGCCTCACCATCGACCGGCGTCGCCGACGGGCAATCGTTTCGGTGTGCATCTGCCGACGAGTCCTCGATGACGGCTATTCCGACCGTCGCATCGAGGGCCACGTTGATGTCGTGGACGAACATCTTGCGACTGACCGCGAACTGCAGCTGTGCAGCGGTCTCGTTGACGTCGAGGCGGCCGGGCCTACGGCTCATCGCGACCACGAATTGATCGCCGCCGAGGCGTCCGACCAGATCGTCGGAACGAACGGATGCGACGAGTCGATGGCCGATCTCGCGCAGCACACTGTCGCCGACGCTGTAACCGAAGGTTTCGTTGATTTGCGCGAAGCGATCCACGTCCACCACCAGCGTGAAGACGTCCGAATCACCGCGGGTGGCGAGCATGGAGTCCAATCGCTCGCGAAGCAGACGCCGACTGGCGAGTCCGGTCACCGCGTCGGTGCGCGCAACATCCTCGAGGATGGCGGCCTGCCGTCGCAGCGTCCGCACGAAGCGCGCCATCCGGAACCCGACGAGCACTATCACCAGGGCCGAGGATCCCACGATGACCCAACCCCATTGCTCGACGGGAATGCCGCGCGCCAATTGCACGGTCATCACCGCCGGTGTCACCGCTACCGCAACCGAGAGGACGGAAAACCGTCCCCGGCCGAATTTGAGCGGACCGGGCCGGGGGGCCCGGCTGACCGACTTCTGCGCGTCGTGCAGGGCGACGACGCCGAAGCATACGTACGCGGCCAGCCACATCGCGTTGGGAAGCGTCGACCGATAGATCTCGACGTCGATCGCGGCGGCGTAGGACGAGAAGTCCGCCGCAACAAGCAGTACAACTCCCACTGCCGCGGCGACGAGGGGGACTGTGGTCGAGCGCGTGATGAGGTACAAACTGCCGACGAGGGTCAACAGGAACGCGTCGACAGTGAGGTACGCCGTTGCCGGCCAGAGGGCCATGGCCTCGGAGAACGATCGTGCCGAGCCGTCGGGCACGACGAACACCCAGGTGATGAGACCGAAGCCGACAGCGACGATCAAGCACTCGTACAGCTCCTCGAGCCCGAACACCAGACCGTTCTCGTCGGCGGCCCGCGCGAACCCGACAGCGATGATCACGTAGCCGACCAGATAGAACACGTCCGCAGCGGAGAACGTCGGCATCCGACCGCCATCGACGTCCATCACGGCTATCAGTGCGTCCCCGATGCCCCAACTGCCCATGCCGATGGCCATGTACTTCCACGTCCGCTTGTCCGGGCCGGGTTCGCGGACGTAGCGGTATACGAATGCACCCACTGTGGCCGAGACCACGATTGTGTAGATCGCACTTTGGGGTAAGCCATGCGGGGCAATCAGGTAGACCACCACCGCGACCGCGCCTAGGCCCAGGAAGCGTGTCCACAACATAGTGGGCCGATCCTTCCTGGGCCGGTCGGTGTGTGCCCCGAACGCACGCATGAGCCGATCGAACCCGACGTTTGACCTCGATTCGTCACAGAATCATCCATGGATGGGTCGAGAGACGAACTATTTCAAACCTGACGATGGTTCGCCAGTCTCACATCGGGCATTGTGTCTGTTCAGCCCTCCAAAGAAGCATCCAACGTGATCTCGACGCCCGTCAGCGCCTTGCTGACAGGGCACGATTCCTTTGCCGCCTGGGCCGCCTTCGCGAAACCGTCGGCGTCGAGACCCTCCACCTCGCCTCGAACCGTCAGTTTGATGCCGGTCAGCTTGAACCCCGGCTGATCGGGACCGAGCGATACGTCGGCGGTGACCTCGAGGCTCTGCGGCGTGCCACCTGCCTCGGCGATCAGGGCCGACAGCTGCATCGCGTAGCAACTCGAGTGCGCTGCCGCGATCAGTTCCTCGGGGCTGGTGGTGCCGTCGGCATTTTCGGCGGCGCGCTTGGGAAACGACACGTCGAAGGTTGCTGCGCCAGAACTGGACAGTTCGACCTGGCCGGAACCTTCCTCGAGGGTGCCATTCCATGCAGTGCGTGAGGTACGAGTTGGCATCGAACTTCAGTCCTTTCGTTGTCGACCCTGTGCAGGACCGATACTCAGGCTAACGTCGGCGACACAGCCGGGCCATCGAGTGCGGGAATCTCGACACGAAGGATGCAACAGATGGGGAACTGCGTGCGAGCAGTGATGATGGTGTCGGCGGTGATGACGGTGGTGGCAGTGTCGACGCCCGTTGCGAGCGCCGATTCACTGCGGGACTTCTACGACGCACCGGTGCCCACCATCGCCGCAGCGGCTCCCGGCGAGGTGATGCGGACCAAGGCAGTCAACTCGCCCAAGGGGTTCGGCCTGGGCTTCGACATCGAACGCATCCTCTACCGATCCACCGATACGCACGACGAGCCCATGATCGTGTCCGGCTACTCGATGACACCTACCGCCCCGTGGCCCGGACCCGGCCCGCGGCCCGTCATCGCCTATGCGCCCGGCACCTCCGGAATGGCCGACCGCTGCGCCGGATCGGCAGTGCTCGGCACCGTCGGATCCTCCCCCGCCATCCTGCCGTTGCTGTTGGCCGGTTACCGCGTCGTCGCTACGGACTACCAAGGCCTGGGCACCCCCGGCGGGCACACGTATCTGAACCGGCTCGCCTCGGGCCGCGCTCTGCTCGACGTAGCAAGAATCGCCGACGAGGACGCCCCGGTGGTGCTGTACGGGTACTCCGAGGGCGGGTTCGCGTCGGGGGCCGCTGCCGAACTGGCCGCCACCTACGCCCCAGACCTCGACATCGTCGGAGCGTATGTCGGGGCACCGCCGGCGGATCCGACGCTCAACATCGACAACCTGGACAACACCACCCTCGGCAGCGCTGTGCTCTTCGCCGTCGACGGCATGATCAACGCCTACCCCGAACGCGCGGAACGCATCCGGAGCCTGTTCGACTCCGACGGCAATGCCGCGCTCGACGCCGCCCAGAACTGGTGCAGCACCGACCCCGCCGCCGGGGACATCGTTGAAACCAGCGACCTCACGCGCGACGGACGACCCCTCGCCGAGCAGCTCGGCAACCCGGTGTTTGCCGAGGTGACCGCGGTGAACACCGTCGGCCGCATCGCGCCGTCCATGCCGGTGTACCTGTCACACGCAGTACGGGACGACACCGTGCCCATCGAACAGAGCCGAACGCTGCTGCGGCGCTGGCAAGAATCGGGTGCCGACGTCACCTACCGCGAGTACGACTTTCCGGCCCTCCCGGTCACGGGCGCGAACCACTCACCGGGGGCGCTGGCTGCCTATGCCGACGTGCTGCCCTGGATCGCCGACCTCGTTCGCGAGAGCTGATCTCAGGCGCGAAATCAGGGTGTTCACCGAGGCGTCGACCTCTGTCGGGTTGATTCACTTCCGTCATGCGCATCGTGCACGCTCTGCTCACCCTTGCTGCAGTCCTGACCGCAACCCCGATCATGCCGGGCGATGCCACCACCTCGGACGTCACGGTGATCACCGAAGAGCTGGGCATACCGGGAGCAGCCTTTCGCGTCGTCTCCGAACGCGAGGTGATCGAGACCGTCGATTACGGGCTGGACGGGAACGGTGCCCCGATCGACGACGGCACGCCCTTCGTCTGGGGATCGGTGTCGAAGTCGGTGACGGCGGCGACGGTGCTCGCGCTTGCCGCGCAACTCCGCCTGGATTTGTCTGTGCCCGTCCATTCGGTTCTGCCGGAGAGCGGTTCGCTCGTTTCGCATGACGTCACCATCGACGACCTGATCCACCACACCAGCGGACTCCCCCACGACGTCACCCACCTCGATGTGTGGGGGAGAACCGAACGAGCGCTCGACGTCATACCCACCCTCGATGTCCCGGCCGGCGACCGCGGCACCTTTCGGTACTCCAGCCTCAACTACCTGCTGCTGCAGGCCGTCGTCGAAAAGATCACCGGTAAGCCGTTCGCGGACGTCGTGACTCGGGAAACCGGAGTGCACGCCGTCGACGCCGTCGCACCCGGGCACGTGCCGTTCTTCACCTTCCCCCGCCGCATCGACACCGGCATCGATGCGGCCGGACTCGGCTACGGCTACCTCGCCGGTTCCATCGACGAACTCTCGCGCTACGCCGCCCGGCAACTGACTGCCCCGGCGTCGAACAGTCCCGACACGGTGCCGACGGGTTTCGGCACGTCCTACGGACTCGGGTGGTACGTCGAAACGCTGCCCGACGGTACCGAGATGCGCTGGCATTCCGGCGCAGTTCCCGGCTACTTCACGCACGTCGCGCTGATTCCCGAACGAAATTTGGCTGTGGTGTTCGCGGCCAACCGATACGGCGAACTCGAAGCCGACAAGCTCGCATCCGCGGCTCGATCGCTCGTCCTCACCCGACTCGGTATGGACGAGCCTCGTGCCGCAAGGTTCGGCACGTACGAGATTGCGTTGATCGCGTCGAGCACCGTTGCGGTATTGCTGGCTCTGTGCGCGGGCCGAACCCTGTTTCGCATCAGGACTAGCCCGGGTCGATGGGCACCTGCGCAGATTCTGATGGCCGCCGTCGCCGGAGGAGCGCTGTACTTCGGAATGCCGATGGTTGCCGGGGCACCGATCTCGACCCTTGCCCGCTGGGCTCCTGATGTGACCCTGTTGTTCTGGATCGTGCTCGCCGAACTTGCCGTCATCGCCGTTGCCCTCGCCGCTCGGGTCTTCCGTCAATGGACCACTGCACACGTCTGAGCGGTACAAGGGTTCATTCACCCGCGGAGCTGATCTGCGTGAATGAACCCTTGCATACGTCTGAGGAGTGCAAAGGTCCATTGACGCGAACGGGGTGGGCGGCGGGCTGGGCCGGGACGAACGGGGCGGCGGGTGAGAGGGCAGGGGCGGCGGGTGGACACACGACAACGGGCGACCCTCCGAAGAGGATCGCCCGTTGGTGGAACTGGTGAAACTTATTCGCTGTCGCTGTCTCCGCTGGCCTTGGCCAGGTCGACCGGGACCTCGTCGGGGACGATGATGGACTTCTTCTCGCCGCGGAACGTGAACTTCGCGTCCTCGCCTGCGCCTTCGCCATCCCAGTTCTCGACGTCGACCAGGATGATCTGGCCGGCCTCGATCTCGCCGAAGAGGATCTTTTCCGACAACGCGTCCTCGATCTCGCGCTGGATGGTGCGACGCAGTGGCCGCGCACCCAGGACGGGGTCGAATCCGCGCTTGGCCAGCAACGACTTGGCCTTCTCGGTGACCTCGATGGCCATGTCCTTGTTCTTGAGCGCACCCTCGACTCGGTTGAGCATGAGATCGACCATCTGGATGATCTCGTCTCGCGTGAGCTGGTGGAACACGACGATGTCGTCGATGCGGTTCAGGAACTCGGGGCGGAAGTGCTTCTTCAGCTCGTCGTTGACCTTCAGCTTCATCCGCTCGTAGTTCGAGCCGGTGCCTTCACCCGAGGAGAAGCCGAGACCGACAGCCTTCGAGATGTCTGCGGTACCGAGGTTCGAGGTGAAGATGAGCACGGTGTTCTTGAAGTCGACCGTGCGTCCCTGTCCGTCGGTCAGACGACCGTCTTCCAGGACCTGAAGCAGCGTGTTGTAGATCTCCGAGTGGGCCTTCTCGATCTCGTCGAACAGCACGACGGAGAACGGCTTGCGGCGGACCTTCTCGGTGAGCTGGCCACCCTCTTCGTAGCCCACGTATCCGGGAGGAGCACCGAACAGACGCGACGCGGTGAAGCGGTCGTGGAACTCGCCCATGTCGATCTGGATCAGTGCATCGTCCTCGCCGAACAGGAAGTTAGCGAGAGCCTTCGACAGCTCGGTCTTACCGACACCGGACGGGCCGGCGAAGATGAACGAGCCCGACGGACGCTTCGGGTCCTTCAGACCTGCACGGGTACGACGGATCGCCTTCGAGACGGCCTTGACTGCTTCGACCTGGCCGATGATCCGCTTGTGCAGTTCGTCTTCCATGCGGAGCAGACGAGTGGTCTCTTCCTCGGTGAGCTTGAAGACGGGGATGCCAGTCCAGTTTCCGAGGACCTCGGCGATCTGCTCGTCGTCCACCTCGGCGATGACGTCGAGGTCACCGGAACGCCACTGCTTCTCCCGCTCGGCACGCTGACCGACGAGTGTCTTCTCCTTGTCGCGCAGGTTCGCAGCCTTCTCGAAGTCCTGTGCGTCGATGGCCGATTCCTTCTCCCGGCGCGCGTCGGCGATCTTGTCGTCGAACTCGCGCAGGTCTGGCGGCGCGGTCATGCGGCGGATGCGCATCCGCGCGCCCGCCTCGTCGATGAGGTCGATTGCCTTGTCGGGCAAGAACCGATCGTTGATGTACCGGTCGGCCAGTGTGGCGGCCGCGACGAGTGCACCGTCGGTGATCGAGACGCGGTGGTGAGCCTCGTAGCGATCGCGCAGACCCTTGAGGATCTCGATGGTGTGCTCGACGGTGGGCTCGCCGACCTGAACGGGCTGGAACCGACGCTCGAGAGCGGCGTCCTTCTCGATGTACTTGCGGTACTCGTCGAGGGTGGTGGCACCGATGGTCTGCAGTTCGCCACGAGCCAGCTTCGGCTTGAGGATCGACGCTGCGTCGATGGCACCTTCGGCGGCACCTGCGCCGACGAGCGTGTGCAGCTCGTCGATGAACAGGATGATGTCGCCGCGGGTGTTGATCTCCTTGAGCACCTTCTTCAGGCGCTCCTCGAAGTCACCGCGGTAACGGCTGCCGGCCACGAGCGAACCGAGGTCGAGGGTGTAGAGCTGCTTGTCCTTGAGCGTCTCGGGGACCTCGCCGTTGACGATGGCCTGAGCCAGGCCCTCCACAACTGCGGTCTTACCGACACCGGGCTCACCGATGAGGACGGGGTTGTTCTTGGTACGACGCGACAGCACCTGCATGACGCGCTCGATTTCCTTCGCGCGTCCGATGACCGGGTCGAGCTTGCCTTCGAGAGCGGCCTGGGTGAGGTTGCGACCGAACTGATCGAGGACCAGCGACGTGGACGGGGTGCCCGCCTCGCCGCGTCCGCTGCCGCTCTCGGACGGTTCCTTGCCCTGGTAACCCGACAGCAGCTGGATGACCTGCTGGCGCACGCGGTTGAGGTCGGCTCCGAGCTTGACCAGTACCTGAGCTGCGACGCCTTCGCCTTCGCGGATCAGGCCGAGCAGGATGTGCTCGGTGCCGATGTAGTTGTGGCCGAGCTGCAGTGCTTCACGCAGGCTGAGCTCGAGTACTTTCTTGGCGCGCGGGGTGAACGGGATGTGACCGGACGGAGCCTGCTGGCCCTGGCCGATGATCTCCTCGACCTGGCTGCGTACTCCTTCGAGGGAGATGCCCAGCGACTCGAGAGACTTGGCTGCGACGCCTTCGCCCTCGTGAATGAGGCCGAGCAGAATGTGCTCCGTGCCGATGTAGTTGTGGTTGAGCATCCGGGCTTCTTCTTGAGCCAGGACGACAACACGCCGCGCGCGATCGGTGAACCTCTCGAACATCGCTCTCCCTCACTTCTTGGTGGGTGGTAGCTCGCCCACCAGTTCTTCCAGCTCCGCAGTGTCCATACGCTGAGGTCGCTTGTGCATTTGAAGGTAAGACCGATTCTCACTGTAGTTGGCCGACGTGACGAACGCCGACCCTCCACCCCTGAAATGCTGCGCAACCATCCGCGATCACGGACTGCCTTGCCTGCTTACTGTTCATAACGCAGGCACTTTGCAAAACGTTTCCCAATCACTGTCCGCTGCTGGCGAACAGCTTTTCGCCGTCCAGTCAGGCCTGAGACGGCTTGACGATGGGGAACAGGATCGTTTCTCGAATGCCCAGCCCGGTCAACGCCATCAGCAAACGGTCGATTCCCATGCCGGTTCCGGTGGTCGGCGGCATGCCCTGCTCCATCGCGGCGAGGAAGTCCTCGTCGAGCACCATCGCCTCGTCGTCGCCTGCTGCGGCCTGACGTGCCTGGTCCTCGAACCGTTCGCGCTGGATGATCGGGTCGACCAACTCCGAGTAGCCGGTCGCCAGTTCGAAGCCGCGGACGTACAGATCCCACTTCTCGGTGACTCCCGGCTTGCTGCGGTGCTGACGGGTCAGCGGGGACGTCTCGACGGGAAAGTCGCGGACGAACGTCGGTTCGGTCAACGCGTCACCCACCTGGTGTTCCCACAGTTCCTCGACGAGCTTGCCGTGGCCGTAGATCGGGACGCCGTCCTTGCGGGGTACCTCTACCCCGACCTTGTCGGCGATGGCGAGCAGCTCGTCGACGGTGGTGTCGGGGGTGACGTCGAATCCGAGGGACTCCGACAGTGACGGGTACATTTCGAGCGTCGTCCACTTGCCGCCGAGGTCGTAGGTGGTGCCGTCGGGCAACGTGACCACGGTGGATCCGAGCGCAGCCATGGCCACTTCCTGGACGAGTTCGCGCGTCATCTTCGCGGAGTCGTCGTACGTGCCGTAGGCCTCGTAGGTCTCGAGCATCGCGAATTCCGGCGAGTGCGAGGAATCTGCACCCTCGTTGCGGAAGTTGCGGTTGATCTCGAAGACCTTCTCGATACCGCCGACGACGCAGCGCTTGAGGAACAGCTCCGGTGCGATGCGTAGGTACAAGTCGGTGTCCATCGAGTTCGAGTGGGTGACGAACGGCCGTGCGGCCGCGCCGCCGTGCAGCGTCTGCAGCATCGGGGTTTCGACCTCGAGGAAGCCGCGACGCTCGAGCGCATTACGCAGTTCGCGGACGACCGCGATGCGCTTGCGTGCGGTCTCCCGGGCCTCCGGACGCGTGATCAGATCCAGGTAGCGCTGCCGAATACGCGTCTCTTCGCTGAGTTCCTTGTGCGCGACGGGCAAGGGCCGCAACGACTTCGATGCGATCTGCCACGCGTCGGCCATCACCGAGAGCTCACCGCGACGGGAGCTGATGACCTCGCCGTGGACGAACACGAAGTCGCCCAGGTCGACGTCGGCCTTCCAGGCTGCGAGGGCGTCCTCGCCCACACCTGCCAGGCTGATCATGGCTTGGAGCTGGGTGCCGTCGCCCTCCTGCAGGGTGGCGAAGCACAGCTTGCCGGTGTTACGGACGAAGATCACGCGGCCGACGACGCCGACGATCAGGCCGGTCGTCGTGTCGGCGTCGAGCTCGGGAAACTGGGTGCGGATCTCGAGCAGCGAATGGGTCCGCGGAACCGACACCGGATACGCCTCGACCCCGCGCTCGAGCAACGCAGCGCGCTTGGCGCGACGAATCCGTAGCTGCTCCGGGGTGTCGTCGGCCGGCTGGGTAGAAGCTGTATCACTCACGCGCACACACTTTACAGTCCGAGACTGTCGGGACGATCAGTGCGCTGCGACGGCCTCGGCCTCGCGAACGCAGTGCTTGGCCTGCGTCAACACCCCGAGCAGCCCGGCCGACTTCAGTGCCTGATAGCCGCCGACCAGATCGGTGGCCTTGTGCAGACCCAGCAGCTTGAGCGACGCGGCCGCGAGCGAGGAGGTGTAGCCCTCGGAGCAGATGACGATCCACTCGACGTCGTGGTCGGTGGCGATCGCCAGCCGCGCGTCACTGGTGGGATCGAGACGCCATTCGAGGACGTTGCGTTCGATGGCCAACGCACCGGGCAGGGTGCCCTCGACTGCGCGCTGCGCCTGTGGGCGAATGTCGACGACGACCGCGCCGCGGTCGACAGCGTCACGGAGTTCGAAGACGGTCATGCGATCGATGGTCTCGCGAGCGGATTCGAGCATTTCGACGATGGTCATCTCGTGGCCTTCTCGGGTTCGGCGGTGAGCTCACTGCGGGTACGGCGCAGCGTGGCGCGCTCGGTCACTTCGTAGTACGACATCGCCGTCAGCGGCGGTGAGTAGGCGTGCACGCTGAGGGTGGGCCCGGTCGTGTTCGACGCCGGATCGTGCATCACGTCGTGCACCCAACCGAGCGGGAACGACGCCTGATCGCCGGAACCGAGGTGACGCTGCTTCAATTGGGTTCCCGCCCAACGATATTCGAGCAGCGACCCACTCAGGACGGTGAGCGCGCCGAGCGAGCCGGCGTGATCGTGCAGTTCGGTGGAACGTTCAGGAACCCAGCTGATCAACCACACGTCGAGATCGTCGTCGGTATGCAGCCGGGCGGCCCAGCGCTCGTCGGTCGGCCAGCGGCCACCGCCGGGAAGCAGGTGGTCGAAGCGGCCCTCGAGGACGTCGGACGCACCCTGGTCGGTAATACGCAGCAGGTCGGGTGGACGCAACCGGGTCGGGAGCGTCGAGACCGAACGGGACGACGATCGGGTGCGCGAGGGTGCAGAAAATACAGGTGTGGAAAGCATGAAGCTCTACTCCAGGGGTGTGTTTCGAACGAGGCAGGATTCAGCCTCGACAACACTCCTGGGTGGCCATGCACGTCATCACGCCGAGAATTCTGACACACGAACGCCGGATGCGCTACCCGCTCACCGAAACACTCAGCGTGGCCGCCGCTTTGCCATGTTGCGTTCGTAGACCAGTCGTAGCCCTTCGAGCGTCAGGTCCGGTTCGTGGTGCTCGATGGTCGTCGACTCGGGCAGGATCAGCGCCGCGATGTCGCCGGTACCGATGATCGCGACATCCGTGCCGGTCACCTCGGGAACCTCGCGCCGGATGCGCCCGACGAGACCGTCCACCAGGCCGGCGAATCCGAAGATGGTGCCCGACTGGATGCATTCGACCGTGTTCTTGCCCAGCACCGAGCGCGGCCGAACCATCTCCACCTCACGCAGGGTGGCGGTTCGGGTGGACATGGCCCACGCCGACATTTCGAGTCCGGGGGCAAT
Source organism: Rhodococcus sp. NPDC078407 (assembly GCF_044542515.1). NCBI lineage: Bacteria > Bacillati > Actinomycetota > Actinomycetes > Mycobacteriales > Nocardiaceae > Rhodococcus > Rhodococcus sp. NPDC078407. Next base: position 30,998 of record NZ_JBITUQ010000033.1, read on the forward strand.
GGCACCGCCGAGGAATTCCCCCTTGGCGGATACGACGTCGACGCAGGTGGTGGTTCCGAAGTCCACCACGATGCATGCAGACCCGTACAGGTCGTGCGCCGCAAGGGTATTGACGATGCGGTCGGCGCCGACCTCTTTGGGATTGTCGACCAGCAACGGCACTCCGGTCCGCACGCCGGGTTCGACGACAACGTGCACCACATGATCCCAGTAGCGGGTGAGCATGGTGCGCATCTCTCGCAGCACCGACGGCACCGTCGACAATGCCGTGATTCCGGTGATCTGTTCCGCATCGACTCCGAGCAGCCCGCGCAACATCAGTGCCAACTCGTCGGCCGTTACATGCGGGTCCGTGCGAATGCGCCAGTCTCGCAGTAGCTTCGAGTGATCGCCGGTTCCGGTGAACAGCCCGACCACGGTACTGGTGTTGCGCACATCGATCGCGAGGAGCATTGGATTCAGACCAGCACGGTATCGGCCCGAAGATCGCGCGGCGTGATCAGACCCGAGCCTGCGGGCGCATGCGCCGGATCACTGCCCAGCTCGACCGGCCGATTCTTCTCGTCGACGAACACGACGCGAGGCGCGTAGGCGGCAACCTCCTGCTCGTTCATCATCCCGTAGGCGATCAGGATGACCAGATCGCCCGGGTTCACCAAGTGCGCTGCTGCGCCATTGATTCCGATTACGCCGCTGCCGCGCTCACCGGTGATCACGTACGTTTCGAGTCGAGCACCGTTGTCGATGTCGACGATGGTGACCTGCTCGCCTTCGAGCAGATCGGCGGCCTCCATCAACTCCTGGTCGACGGTCACCGAGCCCACGTAGTGCAGATCTGCATGCGTGACGGTGGCGCGATGGATCTTGGACTTCATCATGGTACGAAACATCGTGTCACTCTCCACTTTTGGGATCGTCGGGACTAATTTTCTCTGGTCGTTCCGCAGGCTCCACTCCTGCCTCGAGGAAGCCGGTGCCGACTGCGACACCGACGTTGTCTATCAATCTCGTGGTACCCACCTTGGCGGCCACGAGCAGTCTTCCGTCCCCACGTTCGGGTGCGGGGCCGAGATGCGGGTCGCGCACCTCGAGGTAGTCGACCTGCACCAGCGGTGCCTGATCCAGAACGGCACGCGCAGTAGCAAGGATGGCGTCGACGCCTCCGGCCGCAGCGTGCGCGCCGGCGACCAGCGCAGCGGACAGAGCCATCGCCGCATCGCGCTGTTCGGCATCGAGATACCTGTTGCGTGAGGACAATGCGAGACCGTCCTGCTCACGCACCGTCGGTACCCCGATAACCGAGACGTCGAAGTTCAGGTCGCGCACCATCTGCCGGATCAGCGTCAGCTGCTGGTAGTCCTTCTCCCCGAAATACGCGCGATGCGGAGCGGCGATCTGCAGCAGCTTGGCGACGACGGTGAGCATGCCCGCGAAATGGGTTGGCCTGCTTGCACCTTCGAGTTCACTGCCGAGCGGCCCGGGATGGACAGTGGTGCGCGGACCGGACGGGTACATGTCCGACGCGGACGGCGCGAAGACCAGTTCCACACCTTCGCCGCGGAGCAGTTCGACGTCGGCGTCCAGGGTCCGTGGGTACGCGTCGAGGTCCTCCCCCACGCCGAACTGCAGCGGGTTGACGAATATCGACACGATCACCACCGCGCCGGTGAGCTTGGCCTGGCGCACCAGGTGCACGTGCCCGGCGTGCAAGGCACCCATGGTCGGCACCAACGCCACCTGCTTGCCGACACCTCGCAGTGCTTTCGACACCGACGTGATCACCGCAGGATCGTGGTGAACCGTCAACTGCCCCTTGGTGTAGCTACCCGCGAGGGTCATCGATTTCCTTCCAGAAGTTCGATCAGGTCCGCCTCGGCCCCGATACGCTGCGCCGATCGCAACGACAGCGCGCGGTATCCGGCGGCGATTCGCGAATCCACGGACTCGAGCACGTCGAGATGCTTACCGACTGCGGCGGTATCGCCGCGGGCGACCGGTCCCGTGAGTGCCGACTGTCCGTTGCGCAGCGCATTGTCCAACGCAGCTTCGAGCAGCGGAGCCAGAACACGCTCGGGCACACCGCGTTCGGAGTCGGAACCGGGAAAACCCGGTCCGGCCAACGCAACTCGAAGCGCGTCGACCGCGTCGACGACGAGGGTGACGAGGTGATTGCTACCGTGCGCGAGCGCAGCGTGGTACAGCGCACGATTGCCCTCGGCCACATGCACCGGCTCGCCGCCGATCTCGAGCACCAGGGCCTGCGCGACGGCATAGCCGATCTCGTCGCCCGCGGTGATACCGAAGCACGCCGCCGTCATCCGGTCGGTGTCCTCGGGTCCGCCGCCGAAGGTCATGGCCGGATGGATTGCCAACGGCACGGCACCGAGGGCTGCCAGCGGTTCGAGGACCGACACACCGTTCGCACCGGAGGTGTGCAGCACCAACTTCCCCGGTGCCACCGCGCCGGTAGCTGCCAAGCCCGCGACGATCGACGCCAACTCGCTGTCCGGGACGGCAAGAATCAGCAATTCGGCGCGGCGCGCCACCTCGTCGACCGGCAGAACCTGAGACTCCGGCAAGCGATCACGCACGCGAGCGAGGGAGGCGTCCGATACAGCAGCGGCACCGACGACGACATGGCCGACGCGTTCGAGCGCCTCACCGAATGCAGTACCCACTCGCCCGGCCGAGACGACACCTACGGTCAAACGGGCCGGGGACAGACCACCAGTGAACCCTGATGAGGTCACCGAAAACTTCCTCTCGTTCGTTCCAGTCCCGCGCGGCGGGTACCAGACGTCCTACAGGGAACTCTAGCGACCGGGACCTGCCCGGGCCATGAAAGAGCAGTGTGATCTGTTTCTCAGTCTGCGCGGCGGCGACGACGCCGCGTTCCGGGGTCGGTGGTGGCCGCATCGGAGCCGCCACCACCTTGCAGACCGGCCATGATCTCGGCAACCGATCGACCGTTCGAGTGTGCGCCGGTGGCATCGTCGTCGGTCGACTCTGCACGCCTGCGACCGCGTCGAGACGTACTGGACGTGTCCACAGCGGGAACTTCCTGGGTGCGGTCGTCCAAGAAGAACGCATCGGCCGACTCGCGCAGAGCACCGCGAGGTGCCGGATATGCATCGCCGTCCCGGGAAAAATCCGTTCCAGGCTCGGACTCGTCGGTTTCGGCCTCGTAGCCCTCGGACCGGTAGCTCTTGGGCTCGTACGTCCCCACCTCATCCGCGTCTGCGGCGGGCTGATCCTCGTACTCCGGCGCGTCCGGCTCCGCGTCCGGCTCCGCGGCCGGCGGACGTGTCTGCTCGAAGTTGTACGCGGTGAACGGCGAGCTGGGCGGAGTGACTCGTGCAGCCGGCCTCGGCGCGCTGTACGAACGCGGACGCTCTGCAGGTGGCTCGAACTCATCGTCGGCCGTGGACTGCCCGTAGCTCGGCTCCGCGGTGTCGGACGAGTTGGCTGCATAGGGACCCTGCGCGTCGGAGACCGGCGCCGCTGCGGTGGCCTGCGGCATCTCGTCCGGATCCTCGGGATACACCACCGCTGTTTCGGCCGTGACCGGCTCGTCGTAGGGAGTGCCGACGCCGTTGACGCCGTTGCCCGCCATCGGACCGTTACCGTTCCCACCCGGAACGTAGAGTCCCGACGGCGCAGGCTGGTAGCTGTCGTATCGCCGACCGCCGAGTTCCTGCATTCTCATCGCCTCGGCGCGCAACGCGACGCGTTCGGTCGGCAGAGCGCCGTCGAACAGCACCTGCAGGTTCTGGCGGAGCGCGGCCAGTTCGCTACGCAATGCCGCGACCTCGTCGATCTCCATCCGAGATTCGTTGCGTACCCGGGCCTCGACGCTCATCTCGTACTCGCGTCTCGCAGAAATTTCACGGGCCAACTGCAACTCGTAGACCGTTTGCAGATCCTTGGCCTTAGTCTGGTCCGCAGCCGATTCCCGGCGATACTTGGTCATCGCGAAAGCACCGATCACGGCAGCCCACAGAGCCGACAGAACGCCGACCCGCATCCACTGCACACTCTCGGTGAACAGCATGAACACACTGGCGACGATGCCGAACACGACGAGCGCCGCAAGGAACAGCTGGCTCGCACTACGCCGGTTTCGGCGCCCCTTCTTTGCGCGAGTCTGATCTGTCATGGTTCCCAGGGTAACTGGCAACACGCCCGCAAACAGTCATCCTCGGCCCATCACTTACACAACCGAGGTAACAATCGAATGTTTCGCGCGTTACCGCGAACGCTCGTCGTCCCGATCTTTCGGGGTACGGCAACACTGTTCGAGCCACACCGCAGCGGCGACCACAGCCACGCCCGCGATCAGCGCGACGATGGCTCCGACGCGATCGGACGACGCGGCCCGTACCGTCGCCGCGCGCGGCATCACGTACACCAGGAATCCAACGCACACTCCGACGACACCCGTGCCGACCAGCATCGATGCCTTCGCCAACACGAGCGCTCGGTACACCGTCAACGGATTCAGATCGTGCAGACCGGTGCCCACGCGATGCTCTGCGATGCGGTTGCGAACGATCACCGCGGTCACCACTTCCACCACCGCCACCAGATACAACGACGCCCCGGCATACACCGGAATCGGCGGCAACGAACCGTAGAAGACCCGGACCAGCAGCCAGGTGCCGACCGAGGCGATCAGGAACAGACCCAAGACATCCCCGACCTTGGTGGGATTGGTCACCACAACCCATCACCGACGCCTTCTTGCTTCCGCACTCCCGCGCGCTCCTCCGCACTCAACCGCTCGAGCAACTCGGCGAGCGGGACGTCGCGGTCACCGACGCGCAAGGCGGCGTCGGGTTCGATGTCCACCCACGGCAGCAGCACGAACGCCCGCTCGTGGGCGCGAGGATGGGGAAGAATCAGGCGCGGATCGTCGCTGATCACGTCGTCGCATGCGATCACGTCCACGTCGAGACTGCGCGGACCCCACCGCTGCACTCGAACGCGATCGGCCGCTTCCTCGAGCTGCTGCCCCAGGCGCAACCAATCCCAGGGGTCGTACGCATCGTCCTCGGCCACCAGCACCGCGTTGAGAAAATCCTGCTGCTCGACGCCACCCCACGGCGCAGACCGGTACACGGCCGAGCGGGCCACCAGTCGTGACCCCAATGCCGTTGCCACAGAACGCAAGTGACTCAGTGAGTCGCCGATGTTACTGCCGATCGACAGCACCGCACGGGTCACGTTCGTTCCCGGTACGCCACCACGGCCACATCGCCGAATGTCAGCGGGATGGGGGCCGACGGCTTGTGCAGCGCCACCTCCACCGCGTCGACGCGGGAGTCGTATGCCAGCACGACCTCGGCGATCTCGGCCGACACGGTTTCGATCAGGTCCCGAGGCGGGCCCGAGATCACTGCCGCGGCTCGTTCGGCCAATTCGCCGTAGTGCAGCGTCCGGGTCAGGTCGTCGGTTTCGGCTGCGGGCCGCAGATCCATCCACACGGTGATGTCGACGACGAAGTCCTGACCGTCACGCTTCTCGAAATCGAAGACTCCGTGATTGCCGCGCACCGTCAGTCCACGTAGTTCGATGCGGTCGCCGCGGCGGGTGCCGGCACCGGGGCCACTGATCTCGGGGCCTGTGCTCTCGCTCATGCCCGATCACCCTGCCACGCCCTGACGACGGCAACCGCGTCGAGGGAGGCTTGGACGTCGTGCACCCGTACACCCCACGCGCCGCCGGCGACCGCGAGAGCCGACACGACCGCCGTGGCGATCTCCCGTCCGTCCGGTGGCCGCGGCGAGCCGTCTCGTTCGGCCAACAGCGACCCGAGGAAGCGTTTGCGGGAGGCTCCGACGAGCACCGGGAAGCCGGCCGCAACCAGATCGGGCAGGCCGCGGAGTAGTTGCCAGTTGTGGTGGGCGTTCTTGGCGAATCCCAGGCCCGGGTCGAGCACGAGGGCGGATTCGTCGACGCCCGCGGCCACCGCGAGGTCGACTTGTTCGAGCAGTTCACTGCGCACGTCGGCGACCACGTCGTCGTACCGGTCGGCTGGACCGGTGTGCCGATACTCGGCCCCGGCTGCCCGCCAATGCATGAGGATCCACGGCAACCCGCCGTCCGCGACCACCCCGGCCATGGCCGAATCGGCTCGGCCACCGGAGACGTCGTTGACGATCGAGACACCTGCCTCGATCGCGGCCCCGGCGACCGAGGCGCGCATCGTGTCGACGCTGGTCACCACACCCTCGGCCGCCAGCGCGGTGATCACCGGCACCACGCGCTGAGCTTCGACGAGCGGATCGATGCGGTCGGCTCCTGGGCGTGTCGATTCACCACCGACGTCGACGATGTCGACTCCCCGGCGATGCATCTGCAACCCGTGCTCGACAGCGGCGTCGACGTCGAGGTATCGACCGCCGTCGGAGAAGGAATCGGCAGTGACATTGAGAACGCCCATGACGACGGGAGCCGACGGGATACTTCGCGCGAGACTCATCGGGGATCGACCGGTCGCGTCATTTCCGCAGAATCAGGTCCAGCGCTTCCGAACGCGACGCCGCACTGGACTGCAGCAGACCGCGCACGGCCGAGGTGGTGGTGCTGGCACCCGGCTTGCGAATTCCGCGCATCGCCATGCACAGGTGCTCGGCCTCGACGACGACGATCGCCCCGCGCGGGTCGAGCTTGCGCATCAGGGCGTCGGCGATCTGGCTGGTCAGACGTTCCTGTACTTGGGGGCGCTTGGCGTACATGTCCACCACGCGCGCGAGCTTCGACAGGCCGGTGACCTTGCCGCTCTTGCCCGGGATGTAGCCGACGTGGGCAACGCCATGGAACGAGACCAGGTGGTGCTCGCACGTGGAGTACATGGGGATATCGCGGACGAGGACGAGTTCCTGATGTCCTTCGTCGAACGTCGTGTTCAATGCCGTGTCCGGGTCGGTGTAGAGGCCGGCGAAGATTTCACGGTAGGAGCGCGCGACGCGAGCCGGGGTATCGAGCAGGCCCGGGCGATCGGGATCCTCGCCGACGGCGATCAACAACTCACGCACTGCCGCTTCGGCGCGAGGCTGGTCGAAGACCGCGCCGGTGGCGTAGGCAACCGTCTGCTCGACCGATTGTTGCGCTACTGCCGGGACTTCTGCCGAGTCGATGGTCGACTCGTCGGTCCGGTTGACTGACACGTGAACGTACCTCCGTTTGGGCTCCACGAATGTGACAGCTGGACTCGACCGCAACGGTCCGAAGGGACCATCGCGCCGACCCACAGCATGGGTTCGAACGACGTGCTGGGCCGACCTTCACGATCGACCCAGCAAGCCTAATGACAGGCCTAACGGTACGAACCGCCCGGCCCTTCCCAGCGTTGCGTCCGTGGACCTTCGTCGCCGTCGTCCTCGGATCGGGCGTCTCGTCCCGTGTCCTCGGATGGAGCACTGTCGGAACGATCCTCGCCCGGCAGCGGGTAGTTCTGCGACGGATTCGGAACCTCCCACGAGGGTTCCTCGTCCGCAGGCATGTCCGGGTTGTCTCCGTAGGGGGGCGCATGTCGAGACGTCCGACCTTGGTCCCGTGTGTCCGGCCGGAACGGATCCGGCTGATACTGCGGCGGCTGGTACGCCTGCTGCTGGTTGGTCGGGGGCTGGTACGTGGGCGGCTGCCGGTACGTCGACTGGTGCCCCGAGGACGGGGAGTCCGGGCCCGGCTGCTGCGGCTCGTACCGGTTCCGATCCGGTCGATCCGATTCCGGCTGCTCGCGACTCGGCTGGTTCTGGGCCGGCGGAGCAGACGGGCCCTGGTACCGCGGCACCGACGGCTGATCACGCGGAGGCCAGCCCGGGGCCGACCACCCGGCCGGAGCGCCGTAATCGGGCCGTGAACCGGGGTTGGGGGCCGGGCGAGGTTCCGGTCGGCGATAGCCCTCGGAGTACCCGCCACCGTTGGCAGCACCGTTCGGGCCACCACCGTTGACCGGTCCGCCGTAACTGCCGTTGGGGCCGCCGCTGTTCGGGCCGCCCCCGTTGTAGCCGCCGTTGTTGGGAGCACCGGCGTTCGGGCCACCCCCGTTGTAGCCGCCGCCGTTGACCGGTCCGCCGTTGACGGGACCACCGTTGACCGGACCGCCGTTGACGTGAGCTCCATGGCCCGGCGCTCCGTTGGCTGGAGCACCGTTGGCTGGAGCGCCGTTGGCCTGGCTGCCGTTGTATCCGTTGCTTCCGTTCGGGTATCCGCCCTTGGTCATCTGCGGAGACCCGGAGTAGCTGGGCTGCGGAAACTGTTGCGGCGGAAGCTGCTTGGGAGCCGGCGGCGTGGGAGGCCACGGCTCGCCACGCTCGGCGGCGAGTTCGCGGGGAGTCTTCACCGGTGGCTTGTCCGAGGGCTTCCGGTCTCCGAAATCGTTGAACAGGGTGATCCGCGGCCGCTTGGTGACGCTGTGGAAGATCTTCTCGAGATCCTTGCGGGTGAGCGTCTCACGTTCGAGTAGCTCGGAGGCAAGGGTGTCGAGCAGGTCGCGGTACTCGTTGAGGATGGCCCACGCTTCGGTGTGGGCGGCCTCGATGAGTTTGCGCACCTCCTCGTCGATCTCGCGGGCGACCTCGTGTGAGAAGTCGGACTGCTGGCCCATCGAACGACCGAGGAACGGGTCGCCCTGTTCCTGCCCGTACCGAACGGCTCCCAGCTTGCTGCTCATGCCGTACTCGGTGACCATCGCGCGGGCGATCTTGGTGGCCTGGTCGATGTCCGAGGACGCTCCGGTGGTCGGCTCGTGGAAGACGAGTTCCTCGGCAGCGCGTCCGCCCATCGCCATGACGAGACGAGCGATCATCTCCGATCGCGTCATCAGCCCCTTGTCGTCCTCGGGCACCGTCATCGCGTGGCCGCCGGTGCGGCCGCGGGCGAGGATGGTGACCTTGTAGACAGGTTCGATATCAGGCATCGCCCAGGCGGCGAGGGTGTGTCCGCCCTCGTGGTACGCGGTGATCTTGCGCTCGTGCTCGCTGATGATGCGGCTCTTGCGGCGCGGACCACCGACGACGCGGTCGACGGATTCCTCGAGCGACGCCTCGGTGATGACGGTGCCGTTCTCGCGCGCGGTGAGCAGTGCCGCTTCGTTGATGACGTTGGCCAGGTCTGCACCCGACATTCCGACGGTTCGCTTGGCGAGACCCTCGAGGTCGGCGTCCTGAGCAACGGGCTTGCCTGCCGAGTGCACCTTCAGGATTGCTCGACGGCCGGCCAGGTCGGGGGCACCGACCGGGATCTGCCGGTCGAAGCGGCCCGGACGGAGCAACGCCGGGTCGAGGATGTCGGGGCGGTTGGTCGCGGCGATGAGGATGACGCCGGTGCGTTCACCGAAGCCGTCCATCTCGACGAGGAGCTGGTTGAGCGTCTGCTCGCGCTCGTCGTGTCCGCCGCCCATACCTGCGCCGCGCTGGCGGCCGACGGCGTCGATTTCGTCGACGAAGATGATGCAGGGGCTGTTCTGCTTGGCCTGCTCGAAGAGGTCTCGCACGCGCGATGCGCCGACACCGACGAACATCTCGACGAAGTCCGAGCCCGAGATGGTGAAGAACGGGACGCCGGCCTCTCCCGCGACGGCGCGCGCGAGCAGCGTCTTGCCGGTTCCGGGAGGGCCGTACAACAGAACACCACGCGGGATCTTGGCACCGAGCGCCTGGTAGCGGGACGGGTTCTGCAGGAAGTCCTTGATCTCGTAGAGCTCTTCGACTGCCTCGTCCGCGCCGGCGACGTCGGCGAACGTGGTCTTGGGCATGTCTTTCGTCAGCTGCTTGGCCTTGGACTTGCCGAAGCCCATGACTCCGCCGCGGCCGCCGCCCTGCATACGGCTCATCACGAAGATGATCACGCCGAGGATCAACACCATCGGAAGGATCAGCAGCAGGAACGAACTGAACCAGCTTTCCTGGGTGACGGTGGTGTTGTAGCTGTCGAGGCCCTGCGAGTCGACCTTGTCGAAAATCTGCTCGGACGCCGAATCCGGGTACTTCGCGATGATCTGCGTCTGATTGTCGGTGGCGTCGGACGCCTCTTTGAGGGTCAGCCGAATCTGTTGCTCGCGATCGTCGATCTGCGCGGATTCGACGTTGCGATCGTCGAGCTGGGCGATCGCCACCGAGGTGTCGACCGTCTTCCAGTCCCGCGTGTCGTTACCGAAGTAACTGAAGGCATAGATCACCAACAGAATGCCGAAAACGATGGCAAGATTTCGTATTACTGTCTTCCGATTCATACGCTTCAGCCGAGTCGGCCGTGTCCTTTCAGTCCGCTCCCGCGCGCTGGCTGCTCCCTGCCCGCCGGATGCTCCAGGCTACCGCGAGACTCGGACATCGGACTCGCTCTTACCTGGCGCTCTGCGTCGACGCACCTGTCGGCGTCGACGCTTCTACCCCTCCAACGACCGCACTCCCCCGGCAGTTCCCCGTATCTCGCCGCACACTATCCCCATCGATGGACCATTGCACACGTCTCGGCAGTTTCAAGCGGTCGTTGCAACAACTAGCTCGTTGATCACTTTTGCTGGTGAGTTCCAGCCTAGCGTTCGGCGGGGGCGGTCGTTGAGTTCG
>NZ_JBITUQ010000034.1:0-2906 GCF_044542515.1 Rhodococcus sp. NPDC078407
TTCGATGATCGAGCAGATGCGCGAGGTCACCGACCGCTCGCAGAAAGCCACCCGCAGAGCCCGGCGCAACCGTGCCCGCCGCACGCATCTCACCGATGCCGCGTCTGCACCGGCCGCGGCGATCCACCCGCCGGTGGAGCCTCAAACGGACGGCGGCACCGTAGTGCCAGTCTTCAGCGACATCGAGGAATGGTGAGCCGATGACCGCATCGACAGGAAGCAGCGAAGCCACCGAGTCGTCCAGCGAGGATTTGGGGCACCTGCGGGAGTCCGTTCGACCGCTCACCGCACTCGACGACGCGGACCGGATCCGGGTGATTCGGTCGGAGAGGTGGATCGGGTATCCGCAGGCCCGTGCAGTCATCGACCATCTGGAGACGTTGCTGTCGTGGCCGGACCGACAGCGTATGCCGAACCTACTGTTGCTCGGTCCGACGAACAACGGCAAGTCGATGATCATCGAAAAGTTCCGGCGCACTCATCCGCCGATCAGCTTGTCCGACCGCGAGCATATAACGGTGTTGTGCATGCAGATGCCCCCGGACCCGTCACCCGGCCGGTTCTACCTCGCACTGCTCACAGCGTTGGGAACACCGACCCGACCACGCAATCGGGTCCATGAACTCGAACAGCAAGCATTGATGCTGCTCCGCGCCACCTGCGTACGGATGTTGATCATCGACGAGCTCCACAATGTTCTCGCCGGCCGCGACAACGTCCGCCGCGAATTTCTGAATGTGCTGCGTTTCCTGGGCAACGAACTACGCATTCCTCTCGTCGGTGTCGGAACCCGCGACGCCTACCTCGCCATTCGGACCGATCCCCAGCTGGAGAACCGATTCCACCCCATGACTTTGCCGGTCTGGACCAACACTGCCGACACCCGATCATTGCTGGCCAGCTTCACCACGAGCTTCCCCCTCCGCACACCCTCGCACCTGACATCACCGGAGATGACCGACTACCTCCTCACTCGCTCCGAGGGCACTATCGGTGAACTGACAACGCTGCTCACAGCCGCAGCAGTGACCGCCGTCGACAGCGGAGAGGAAGCGATCACCTCATCGGTGCTCACGCGCACTCCGTACCTCGGTCCCACCGAGCGACGCCGCCAGTTCGAGCGCCACCTCGCATGAACGCGCGGCTCGCGGCGATGCCCGATGATGCGTACGTTCGCCCGTGGCCGCTGCACCCGCCGCCACTGCCAGGTGAGGCCCTCTCGTCCTGGTTGGCCCGGATATGCGAGCTGTATCCGCACATCAGGCCCTCTGACCTGCTTGCAGACCTCGAAATCGATTGTGCTGTCGGGGATCTCGACCGCTACACACCGGAGCCGATACTTGTCGAGCTGGCCGGTCGCGGCGCAGTCCCGGTAGAGAGGGTGCGGATGATGACGTTGGCGGGGTGGACACCGTGGCTGCTCGACAGCACCGACCCCGCCGACTGCGACTTCGACACCTACGTCCACCAGTTCTCGATCCTGCTACCGGCCGACCTCGCGAGGGAGGATCGACGACGCCGCACACCCACGCACGACGCTTGGTTGCCGTGGGCGAGCACTCCGCGCAGTCGGGCATGCCCGGCATGTATCGACAGCCTCGAATCCACTGCTGATATCAACATGACTCTGCTGCATCAATATCCGGTGCTGAGCAGCTGCCTCGACCACCGTTGTCGACTCGAACCCTGCTCTGCTTTCCCTGGTCATGCAATCTTCTGGGACCAAGTCCGGTTCGGTTCGGACGAACGGGTCTCGCCCGTTCCGGTTCCCTCAGCGGTCACGGACCTCGATCGGCGCACCACCGAGGCTCTGACGACGGGATGGGTGGAACTCGGCCTAGGCCGAGTGCACGCCGCAGTCTGGTTCCGACTGCTGCGCACCGTCGCCGACGAAGTGTCCACACCACTGGTTCGCACCGGACGGTGGGCGACAAGACTCGTTGCGATCTGGAAGGCCGCCGGTCGTTCTCGCCCGCTCCGGACCGCGTGGGTTCCGTTCGAGGACCTGCACTGGGACGAGCAGGCGACAGTCCTCGAGGCCGCAGCGATCGGCATTGCGATGGTCGAAAGCGGTGAGATCGACGCCGGCGGTGCGCACGCATCTCTGCTGAGCCCACGTCCCTATGAGCCGGTCGATCCCGGGACAGCTCCGATGCGCTCGTCTTATCCCGCACCCGAGCGCGATTTATGGGCTGACGCGCACGCTGCGGCCGAGGCCGCCATCGCGGCTGCGCGCGTCGATGCCGCATCCGCCAGTTCGTTGTACAACTTCCTGCGCTGGGGGTGCCGCACCGCAGCGGAGTTGGATGAGACGGTGCAACTGTTCCTCGACCACGGGATCCCGCTGCAACATCCGCCGACATAGCTATCGCCCGATGGGGCGGGGTCGTCCGCGATGCACGCGCGGCGACAGCCGAGAAGCCCGTTCTCGCGTCGGGGTCATAGTCACCAACGGTTTTTGTGCGGTGACCGACGAGAATTTTCCTTCCCGCAGCATCTTCGACGAAACGCCAGCTGAGCGTCTTTTCGGTTCGCGAACTGTGTCGGGGGCTCCGTTACAGTTCCCGTCATGAGAGAACCGTTGGGTGTGACCGCGGACGCGGATGCGCTTTCGATCGTTCTCAGCGGCGGCTCGGCACCGCTTCCCGAGTTGTCGGTTGACGTTGCAGCCCGGATCGAACGTTCGATGGCATCGGCTCGGTCGGCCGGAACCCGCCGCGCCTATGCATCGGCGTGGCGACGATTCGAGACTTGGTGCACCCTGCACGGACATCAGGTGATGCCGGCGCATCCGGCGACCGTGGCCGCTTACCTCGTCGGAGCGGCCGACACACTCACAGTCGAGGGAACGCGGGCATATGCACCGTCGACGTTCGGTAAGTGGGTTGCTGCGATCGCCGACCGTC
>NZ_JBITUQ010000034.1:3000-37722 GCF_044542515.1 Rhodococcus sp. NPDC078407
ACGACAACCCGTGCGGGCACGAGATGGTGCGCGCCACCCTCGCCGGTATCCGCCGCGACTACGCGTCGGCGGGGGAGCGGCCCCGCAATCCGCGCACCGTTGCTGACCACAGACATCACCACGATCGTCGAGTACTCGCGTCGCAGTGCGATCGGGTGGGCGTCGGAGGTCCTCGAACGGCGCGACACCGCGCTGCTGCTGATGGGCTACACCGGCGCGTTTCGGCGGGGTGAACTCGTGGCGCTCGAATGTCGTGATGTACGCCGCGACCGTCTCGACGGTGCTCACGTACGTATCCGGAAGTCGAAGACCGACCAGGACGGCACCGGAGCAGTGAAGGCGTTACCGTTCACTGACCGCTACGAGTCATGTCCGGTCTGCGCGTGGGTGCGTTGGCTGCAGATCGTCGCAGCGTTCGACACCGGCGGCAGAGTTGCTGTCATCCGAATGCTCGCCCGCGCAGTGGAATTCGACTCCCATATCTGTCGCGGCACCCTTCCTGTGGTCGAGAAACGGTCCCCTCTGTTTCGGTCTGTCCGCAAGAACGGCAACCTCTCCGACGCAGCCCTGTCCGGAGCCGCGGTGCACGCGGCATCCGCCGCCGCGCTACTCGAGCTGGATACGACCCCGTCACCGTCGCTCAGCTTGGCGGGCATTCCCTCCGTTCCGGCTTCGTCACGCAAGCTTTCCGCAACGGAGCTGAGGCGCATGCGATCATGCGCCAAACCGGGCACACCACACCCGCAATGGTCGAAACATATGCCCGCGAGCACGCCCCTCTGGTCGGCAACGCGGTCACCGAGCTCGGCCTATGACCGGGCACCCGACCGAGCCAGTGACCGGCGGCGGGTCGACCGGGGCAGATGCTGACCACGACGACCGCCCTTGTCCGATACGACCAGCGGACATCACGAACACGTCGATACCGAGGCGGGATCGGCACACGTGGTCACTGTTCGAGGACTGGTGCACCGCCCATGGCGAACCCTCACTGGCGGCCTCTCCGGAGTCACTTGCTCGGTTCCTCCACGCGCACCCCGCCGCGTCGACGACCCAACGCCGCCGGATCGCGGTGATCGACACCGCTCATCATCGGCATCTGTTACCTCCTCCCGGGCGCGCTGAGACCGTCCGGGCTGCGCTGGACGTGGCGCGTACGGCGCGCCTGCACGAGCTGGCAGCCGTGATCGGCGGAATCATCGCGCGGCTTCCCGAATCCGGTTGGCCGTCAGAACTGTTCGCGCGGCGAGACGCCCTCGTCCTGATCTTCGCTTCGACCGGTCTGCCGTACACCCAGATCGCGGCCCTGCGGGCATGCGATGTCACCGCCGATGCGGGTCTCGACGCCCTTCGCATCGAGACAGGCATCGGCGTTCATACCCTCACCTCCCTCGCGCTGGCGGGGACGGGCATTTCTCCGCGCACGGTGTACCAGCGCTGGTGTGAGGTGCTCGGCCATCAGACCCAGTATCCGAGCACCCGAATGCTCGCCGACGCTCTCGATGCCGTGGACGGCACCGGGCTCGGCGGATACGACCGGTATTTCGACCCGGCCGGGAAACAGCCGCTGTCGACTCCTATCGACCGGTGGGGCCACACCCCGTTGGCTGCGACCCCGCTCACGTCCCGTGCGGTAGCGGGCATCGTGCGAATGCACCTGGACGGACGGGCACCCACCCACCTGCAGCCCACTGCGCGGTCACAACATCCGGAGCAGAGCACGGCACCGGATCCAGTACCGCGGGTCCTACTCGACCCCGGCTACTACGAACGCGGAACGCTTGCGCGTAGACACGCCCACGGTCTTCTCGACGACGTGGACTCCGTCCTCGCCGATGTCGAAACCCGCGCGGACAGCCTGTTGGAAGCACTCGTCGACTTTCTCGAATCGGAGACCGCACGCGTACCGGCCGACACCGTCGAGTGACAAGTGGTTGGTACTCGGGTTTGCACACACTCTTCTTCTCGCGGCAGGGAGGCGGTGACGACTCCGACATCTCCGAGATGAAGATCGACCAGGCCGCGAACGAACGAGGCATCGATCTGACCCCGTCTGTGTGGTCTACGTCGAAACCGGGTCGTCCGAGAGTCGGGGGTTTCGGAAATCTTTCGGAGAGCGTCCGGTCCAGCGTTTGAAGGCGTGAGAGAAGTTGGAGAGGTCGCTGTATCCGAGTTCGGTAGCGATCTCGCTGACCGAAACCGATCGGTCGAGGAGCCGTAGCATCGCGCGTTCGTACAACAGCGTGTGGCGGACCTTGCTGTAGGTGGTTCCTTCCTCGGCAAGCCGCCGTTTCAACGTGCTACTCGACATCGACAATGCTTGTGCAACATCACGGTTGGTTCGCTGCCCGAGGTCCTTTTCCAACAGTTGCCTCACCTTCTCTGTAGATGACATGGACCCACTTCGCTGGGCGAGTGTTCGCTGCAGATCAGCGATAGCGAGTCGATATGCGAGAGGGTCCGAGAAGCGACAAGCCTTGTCGAGGGTGTCCTCGGGTACGTGGACGAAGGAAATCGGAGCGTCGAAAAATCGGCGATTCGCCCCCGGACCTTTGTCGTGGCTCACCTCGGTCGGCTCCGGCCAGCTCAGATGGAGTGTCACCGGCGATATGTCACCGGCGAGCATGTCCAGCAGTCGTAGTAACGCCGACCCACCGTAGGTGATGACCAAGCAGTCCAGTGCGGAATCGCCTGTATGCGCAGTGAGCCCGACGATCAGACCGTAGTCGCCGGTATGGAACTGCGACTTCAACGCCGTGGAGATCAATGGCAGGTATGTCAGGAGATCGACGATCTCGGCGACCGAACCAGCGCTGATCAACGGTGAACTCAGAGGCCCGAACGATGTCAACTGGGCCTGCTCGGCAAACGCAAATCCGAGTCG
Source organism: Rhodococcus sp. NPDC078407 (assembly GCF_044542515.1). Taxonomy (NCBI): domain Bacteria; kingdom Bacillati; phylum Actinomycetota; class Actinomycetes; order Mycobacteriales; family Nocardiaceae; genus Rhodococcus; species Rhodococcus sp. NPDC078407. The sequence goes on from NZ_JBITUQ010000034.1 coordinate 5,885, forward strand.
AGTGGCCTGGGCGATGTCGAGTTCGGGGTAGATCTCCCGAAACCACCGTATCGGTGCCTGAACGTCATGCTGAATGAGCGTCGCTTCACTGGTTCCTTCGCGGTGCATGATCGCACGAAGCCGCGCGGCGGCGTCAGGGTCGAGTGCGCGGCGTTCGAGCAATTGCACGAACGCAAGCGGTGGCACACCCTCGTCGCTCAGCTTCACGGTGATCCCCTTGACCCGAATTCACAAGTTTATGACTCCACCGAACATAGCCGTCACCCACGTTTGCGACGACACTTTCGTCAATCGCGAAGAAAATTGAGGAGTTGACATGGCAGCTGTAATTTTCGTCGCCCACGATGGTGAGAAGCACGAGGCGGCTCTGGTCGAAGGTCGATCGCTGATGCAGATTGCAACCGACAATGCTGTGCCGGGGATCGATGGAGACTGTGGGGGCGAAACGGCCTGTGGCACCTGCCATGTGATCGTCGACCCGCAGTGGTCAGGGGAGGTGGGTCTGTCCGGTGCCGACGAGGAGGAGATGCTGGCGATGAACCCCGAGCGTGAACCCACGTCTCGGTTGTCGTGCCAGATGGTGGCCTCGGAAGCGTGGGATGGCCTGATCGTTCGAACACCTGAATTCCAATTGTGATGTGCGAAAGGCAGGCACGACAGCATGAGAGTTTCTGAGTCGATCACCGACAAGGTCCAGTCGACCATCCCGATAGGGCTGCAGATCCAGGGCGCTCATCTGTACGACAAGACCCGACGGTGGGTGACTGGCACGAATGGCAAGAAGATCTTCGTCGAAAGTCCCATCCCACCGGTCGAGGATGTCGAGCTCGCCGACATCGACCTCAGTAACCCCTTTCTTTACAGACAAGGGCGGTGGCAGTCGTACTTCGAGCGCGTGCGGAACGAGGCACCGGTTCATTACCAACCCAACAGTCCGTTCGGCCCGTTCTGGTCGGTCACGCGCCATGCCGATATCGTGGCCGTCGACAAGAACCACGCTGTGTTCTCGGCCGAACCGTTCATCGTCATCGGCGTCCCGCCCCGGTTTCTCGATATCGAGATGTTCATCGCGATGGACCCGCCACGCCACGACAAGCAGCGCGCTGCCGTCCAGGGGGTTGTCGCACCGAAGAACCTCCGGGAGATGGAGGGACTGATCCGATCGCGGGTACGGGAGGTATTGGACGACCTCCCCTTGAACGAGCCGTTCGACTGGGTGCAGAATGTCTCGATCGAGTTGACAGCTCGGATGCTCGCAACTCTTCTGGATTTCCCCTACGAACAACGCCGCAAACTCGTCTACTGGTCCGATTTGGCAACCTCGATGGAGCAAGCCAACGGTGGGCCCTCGGACAACGACGAGGTGTTCGAGGGCATGCGTGACATGGCGCGTGGCCTCAGCGCTCTCTGGCATGACAAAGCAGCCAGGAGGTCTGCAGGGGAAGAGTCCGGTTTCGATCTGATCACCATGTTGCAGAGCAACGAGGACACCAAGGATCTGATCGATCGTCCGATGGAATTTCTGGGCAACCTCGTCCTGCTGATCGTCGGTGGGAACGACACCACGCGTAACTCGATGAGCGGTGGCGTTCTTGCGTTGAACCAATTCCCCGACCAGTTCGAGAAATTGAAGGCCAATCCCGATTTGATCCCCAACATGAACTCGGAAATTATCCGATGGCAAACACCCTTGGCGTACATGCGCCGAATCGCCAAAGCCGACACCGTTCTGAACGGACAATTCATCCGCAAGGGTGACAAATTGGTGATGTGGTACGCCTCGGGTAACCGCGACGAACGCGTTTTCGAGAATCCTGATGATTTCATCATCGATCGCGCCAATGCGCGCAATCACATCGCGTTCGGATTCGGTGTACACCGGTGTATGGGCAATCGGCTGGCCGAAATGCAGCTGCGGATTCTGTGGGAGGAGTTGCTTCTCCGCTTCGAGAACATCGAGGTTGTCGGCGACCCCGAGTACGTTCAGTCGAATTTCGTGCGGGGCATCAGCAAGATGATGGTGCGCCTGACGCCTACTTCCAGCGCATGACATCGCAACGGGCGATCATCGTCGGCGCAAGCCATGCTGGGGCACAACTGGCAGCAAGTTTGCGCCAAGAAGGTTGGACAGGCGACATCGTCCTCATCGGTAACGAGTCTGCCACTCCCTATCAACGCCCCCCGCTGTCGAAGGCATACCTGGCGGGCAAATGCGTACTCGACGATATCGCCATTCGCAGCACGGACTTCTACTCCAAGCAAGGTATTCAGCTCCTGAACGCGCAGGTGGAGACCATCGTTCGGTCGGAAGGCAACGTCGTTCTCGACACCGGGGAGAAGCTGGCCTACGACAAGCTCGCGCTGTGCACGGGAGCCCGCCCTCGTCGGCTCACCGTTCCCGGGGCCGATCTCCACGGGGTCTACTACCTGCGCACCGCAGCAGACGTCGAGAGGATCCGTATGGCCACCGGCCCTGGCCAGCGGGTGGTGATCGTCGGAGGCGGCTACATCGGACTCGAGACAGCGGCATCGCTGCGCGCACTGGGCGTACAGGTCACAGTCCTCGAGGCAACTGGGCGTGTGCTCGAGCGGGTCACTGCTGCCGAGGTATCGACGTTCTTCGAGCGGATACATCGCGAACAGGGAGTCGACATCAGAACGAACGCGATGGTTCAGGGCCTGTCCGGTGACCGTGAGGTTCGTGAAGTCACCTTGGCCAGCGGAGAATCGATCCCCGCAGATCTGGTCATCGTCGGTGTCGGTGTCGAGCCCAACACCGACCTCGCCGCCGATGCGGGTCTTGTCATCGACAACGGCATCGTGATCGACGATCACACTCGGACCAACGACCCCGACATCATGGCGGCGGGGGACTGCGCGAGCCACGACATGGCCCGTTACGGCCGTCGACTACGGTTGGAGTCCGTCTCGAGCGCAGGAGAGCAGGCCAAAGTCGCTGCCTCGACCGCCTGCGGGAAGTCCAGAAAAATCGAAGCGTTGCCGTGGTTCTGGTCAGATCAGTATCACTTCAAGCTGCAGATCGCCGGCCTCAACACTGGATACGACGAAGTGGTTCTCAGCGGTGACCCCACCCGCGACAGTGACTTCACTTGCTTCTATCTCCAGGCCGGTGAGCTCATTGCCGCCGACTGCATAGGTCGCCCGCGCGAGTTCATGTACAGCAAACGGGTGATCGCCCAGCGACTCCCCGTCCAACGCGAAGACCTGATGCTCGGCGGACTCGCGCGCAACTGACCGATCCTTCGGTCGTTGTGCACACAACAGCAACCGGTTTGCTCAGAGAAGGAAACATCAGCGATGACCATGACAGACCGCCCGCCCGGGGCACATACGACGCAGCCACCACACGCATACCTGGGAGCAACGGACTTCCTCGACATCGAGCACGACTCCGTGCGGGCGTTCACCGCCGCGGCAATCGGAGATGCGAGCAGCGACCGTGACAAGGCCAGACGCCTCTTCGCCGCCGTCCGCGACAAGATCTGGTACGACCCGTACACCGTGTCGGACGATCCGGCCCACTATCGAGCGAGCTTCGTCCTCGAGACCGGGCGCGCTTACTGCGTCCCGAAGGCGGTGCTGTTGACCGCAGTGTGCCGGGCGGCGGGTATCCCGGCACTGCTCGGCTTCGCCGACGTCCGAAATCACCTGCAGACCGAGACGTTGCGCACGCTGATGGGCGGCACCGACCTGTTCGTCTACCACGGCTACAGTCGCCTCTACATCGAGGGCCGGTGGTTGAAGGCCACGCCGGCATTCAATGTCGAGTTGTGCGCTCGTTTCGGCGTGCCGCCAGTAGAATTCGACGGCGATCGCGATGCTCTCATGCATGCCTTCACCGCAGACGGAGCCCAGCACATGGAGTATGTCCGCGAACGAGGAGTCTTCGACGACCTACCCTTGAACGCGATCTTGACGGTGCTTCGGCACGCCTACGGCCCCACGATCTTCACGGGCGCTCACCCACTCGATGATGTTTTCACCGGCCGCACCCGGCCGGACGAAACTCCCGGGGATCGAAACCTTCCGCGGGAGTCTCGATGAACACACGCGGTGAGAACATACGCGCCGAACCCCGTATCGCGGCCGACTGCCGATCGGTCGGAGCTCTCTCCGCGAACAATCACGATCGTGACCATCCGGACCGCCTCGGACACCTTCGAATCGGGTGAGCCGATACCTGCTGGCAGAGCCGTGCCACATGACTCTCTCGACGCCGCGGCCGTGTTGAGGCCGACACCGGAAGTTGCACCGAACAGACGAGACCCGTTCTGCCGCTGGGGTTGCGGCCGCGGACGATGAACGACCGATCCGAACGCCTCCCCGGGCACGAGACGACGCGCGATACCCATATCCCTCTCCCGTGTGCGCAGCCGCTACCGCGAGAGCGGGCCGACAGGCGTCTACCGATGTCTCTCATTTATGCAAGGAGCGCAGCAGATGATGAACAACGCACCTCACACCCCCGCCAGGACCGTGGCGATCACAGGTGGAGCTCGCGGCATCGGCTATCAGACAGCGAAGGAGTTGATTCGGCGAGGCCACCGGGTCGCCATCGGCGACATCGACGAGGCACGTGCGAAGGAGGCCGCCGCCGAACTCGGGGTGAAGGTCGTCACCCGACTCGACGTCACCGAACCTGACTCGTTCACAACGTTTCTGGACCTGGTCGAACGTGAACTCGGACCCCTCGACATCCTGATCAACAACGCGGGCATCATGCCTACCGGCCACGCCCACGAAGAGGACGATGCAGTAACCCGGCGGCAAGTCGAGATCAACGTCCTGGGTGTCATCTTCGGGACCAAACTGGCTCTTCAGCGCATGCTGCCGCGCCGCACCGGACACATCATCAACACTGCGTCATTGGCCGGCGAGCTCGCGGTACCTGGTTTGGCGACCTACTGCGCTACCAAGTTCGCAGTCATCGGATTCACAGAGGCCGCGCGACTGGAGTACCGCAAGTCAGGGGTTCGACTGTCCACAGTCCGCCCGACGTTCACCAACACCGAACTCGTCGCCGGAACCGCCGGCGCAAAGGGATTACGCAACGCCGAGCCGGAGGAGATCGCCCGCGCGACAGCAGATCTGATCGAGAATCCACGCCCCTTCGTTCGCGTCACCCGTCTCGCAGGCGCAATGGTCGCGGCGGTGAAATTCGTCCCCCGGCGTCTGGCGACCGGACTGGGTGCGGCCCTGAACACAGATTCGGTGTTCCTCGCGGACGTCGACATGGCTGCTCGCCGAACGTATCTCGACAGAATCCGGAGCAGCTGAGCATGCCGACACGCGCGCTCGACCAACCACCCGAAAGGCAGTCACAGTGACCCCCACGACTCTGATCGAGAACTATCCCCACCGGATGGGAGGGCACTGCGGGTCAGGTGCAATGCGAGACCTTCTCCAGTGGCACGGTCTGGGATGGGACGGACCACCCGACGAGGGGTTGGTGTTCGCACTGGGTGGTGATCTGGGTTTGTCCTACCTGCGATCGGACGACCTGGTCCCACCGATGTACCTGGTCGGCCGCGGTGCCGACTTCGAGATCGACCTACCGCGCAGGCTCGGCGGACAAGTCGAGGTTCTCACGACCGACGATCCCGCTGAGGGATGGTCATGGGTTCGCGACGACATCGATGCGGGACGACCCAGTCTGGTCTGGGCCGATATCGCTGAGCTGCCCTACCTACGGGTGAAACTGCAGATGAGTCGCCACGACATCGTGGTGATCGGCTACGACGAGATCGGGGGGACTGCCTCGGTCGTCGACAACGATCGGGCCGACGTGCAGAAGATCCCGCTCGACGCGCTCGCTCGGGCGCGATCTTCCACCTCGTTCCCGCAACCGACACGTCACTGCACGTACCGAATCACATGGCCGCAGACACTGCCGCCCGTGTCGACTGCCGCGGCTGCGGCCTTCGCCCGATCCGCCGCCAGCATGCGCGCCCCATCGACACCGGGAATAGCCGACCACGTACCAGCGGCCGGTGCCGAAGGATTGGCCGCGGTCGACCGGCTGGCAACCGACGTCAAGAGCTGGGTCGACCTTCCGCCCGATGACCTCGAGACGCTGCTGTTCAGTCTCGGTGTCTTCATCGAAAAGGCCGGAACCGGAGGCGGGCTATTTCGTCGGCTTCTCGCCGACGGCTGTACCGAGATTGCACGTCTGACCGGTGATCCCGCTACCGCAGACCTCGCGGTGGCCGCCGATCACTGCGCCCAGGCCTGGACCGAAACTGCCCGTGCCGGAACACAACGCGGTCTCGATGTACGAACACGCGCAGCTGCGGTGGCCGTGTCGGCTGACAGACTGCCTGAACTCGAGCTGATCCTGGTGGAGTCCCTGGAGTCTGCTTCACACTCGCTGTCCGCCATCACGAGATGATGCCCACCGTCGTTCGATGGCGCGCGGTACACGGGGCGCATCGCACTGTGCTGCAGCTGTCGTCGCCGATACCGTACGCCCTGGCGACCTCACTGATCGGCTTGGAAGAGTCGATGACCTCTCGGCACAGTTCGTCTTTGAACTCGGTGCTGAACGATCGACGCGATCTGCTCATGCTTGTTGGACTCATGTCGGTAGATCCCTATTCCAAGCGGGTCCAGTGTCCGAATCCTTGGGCCGATCAGATCACGACGCCAGCCGCTGGGCTGCGGGGTGGATGACCCTCATCTGCAACCTCGCCGACGTTGTCAACACGCTCGACGGGGCGACCTTGGCAGGTCCCCGATAGTCGGGCCACCGTGTTCTAGATCCACGGTGTGATTGATTCAGTCGACCTCGCAGCCCTCGACCGGTTGGTGGTTGTGGGTGCATTGGGCAGCGTACGCCCCCGCAAGCGGGAGGGACCCCCAGGACGGCGTGAGGTATCCGAGTGATGAGTGCCGGTGTCGATGGTTGTGGTGGTCTTTGAAGTCCTCGATCACCACCCTCGCTTCGAGCAAGCTCGTCCAGTGATTGCGGTTGAGGCCCTCCGTAGTCGATTGTTGACGGATTCGATGTGTCCGTTGTTCCACGGCGTCCCCGGCTGGATGTAGGAGATACCGACACGGTCGCGGCAGAAATGTTGCAGCACATGGGAAATGAACTCCGGACCGTTGACCATCCGCAGCACTTGCGGCGGCCCGTCCCACAGCGCGAACGTCTTGTCGAGCTCGTCGGTCAGCCGCTGTGCGGTGATCGACCGCTCCACAATGTTCAAAAGGGACTGCCGGGTGTGTTCGTCGATCATCGACGCGATCTTGATCGCCTTACCATCGACGGTCGAATCGAACTGAAAGTCCGAAGCCCACAACACTTTCGGGGCATCGGCTTCGATCTGCGGTCATGAGCTGACGCCGGCGCGTTTGCGGGGATGGTAGATCCGAACCTGCAGACCCTCCTCCTTCCAGAGCCGGTGGACCTTCTTCTTGTTCACCGACAAGCCCCTCGTCGTGCCTCAGATGCGCCCAGTCGCGGCGGAAGCCGTGCAGTGGATGCGAGCCTGCGTACGTCCGCAACGCGGCCCTCAGGGCTGCGTCGGGGTCCGCGGGTGTTTCGGCGATCGGTGTTCGTGCGTAGGTGGAGCGGGTAAGCCCAACAGCTTTGCACGCCCAGTCGTTTCGACAGACTGAACCGTCCCGGGTTTGATGCCGCTTCGTTCTTTGTGAAGGATGAAGCACATGTCGAAGCGTTACCCGGCCGAGCAACGTGAGCGCGCGGTGAAGATGGTCCTCGACCACCTCCACGAGTACAACTCCGTGTACGGCGCGTGCAAAGCGATCGGACCGAAATTGGGCGTGGGCGCGGAGTCACTCCGGCTCTGGACACGCCAGGCTCAGATCGATGCCAACCAAGCTCCCGGTGCAACAACCGAAGAGCAGCAACGCATCAAGGAGCTCGAGCGTGAGAACCGAGATCTCAAGGAAGCCAACGAGATTCTGAAGTCGGCATCGATTTTCTTCGCGAAGGAGCTCGACCCTCGCCGCCGCAGATAGTCCAGTTCATCGATCAGATGCGTGCACAGAACTACCGGGTCGAGTCGATCTGCCGCGTGCTCACCGAGCACGGCGTGCAGGTCGCCCCACGCACGTACCGCAACTGGAAGTCAGCACCACCGTCGGCCCGCACTGTCTCCGACGCCTACCTCACCGCCGCTCTCCGCGACACGGTCGGCGAACCGGAAGAGCTCTATGGACGCCGCAAGATGTACCGCCACCTGCGCAGGAAGGGCCATCACGCCGCTGCCTGCACAATCGATCGCCTCATGACGGATGAAGGAATGTCCGGGGTCGTCCGAGGCAAACGGCACCGCACCACGATCCAGGGCGGCAAGAACTCCACACGGGCTCCTGACCTGCTCGACCGTGACTTCATATCCGAGGCCCCGAATCGGAAGTGGGTCACCGACTTCACATACACCAGAACGTGGGCGGGGTTCGTCTACGTCGCATTCGTCATCGACTGCTTCTCCCGAGCGATCGTCGGGTGGCATGCCTCGACGATCAAAGACACAGCGATGGTCACCACGGCGCTGAAGATGGCTCTGTGGCGACGAGATCACGGTGGGCACCGCGTCGGCTCAGGGCTAATTCACCACAGCGACGCGGGCAGTCAATACACGTCGATCGCGTTCGCGGAAACGCTTGTGCTCGAGGGCATTGCAGCATCGATCGGCAGTGTCGGGGATGCCTACGACAATGCGTTGGCGGAGAGCACAATTGGGCTTTTCAAAACCGAGGCGGTATCGAAGCGGAGCCCGTTCCTGAACGGCCCGCTCAAGACCATCGACGATGTCGAATTCGCCACGATGGGATGGGTCGACTGGTTCAACCAACGCCGCCTGCACAGCACCCTCGACTACCTCACACCGGATGAATTCGAGGAGGTCTACTACAGTCAAGAATCGGCACTCCGCCCGGAGATGTTGCAAGCATAGGAGCGGCAAGAAACCCGGGACGGTTCAGACTCATGGTGTACACGAGCATGTCGACAGCGCTGCGCTTGGCGGCTGGGCTCAGAATCTTCCAGTGATAATAGGAATCGACCCGCTGACGGAACGGCCTGACCCAGAATTTTCCTGGCCACGAAGCGCCTTTCGAGGGACCCGTCGACCCGACCGCCAGCGGGCCACCACAACACAACAGTGGAGCACGCGACGTACGTGACCTCATAGGAGCCTGCCGCCCCAACTCGGCCCGTCACTGGCCCGTCCGAACCTCGCGTCACACACACCCGAGGAAAGGCCACCACATGACACCACGCCTCACCCCGCAGAGGATCTACTGCGGTATCGACACCCACGAGAACACCCACCACGCAGCAATCATCACCGACACCGGAATCCTCCTCGAACACCGACAATTCGAGACCACTGCAACAGGATACGAGGAACTGGTCGCCTGGATCCGCCTGCACGGCGACCCGATCTCGGTTGGTATCGAAGGCACCTCCTCCTACGGTGCCGGCATCAGCCGCCACCTCCGTCGCCGCAAGATCAAAGTCGTCGAGGTCCCACGACCGAATCGCAAGCTCCGCCGCAGCGTCGGCAAAAGCGACCCCATCGACGCCGAAGCCGCCGCACGCGCAGTCCTGGCCCGTCACCAACTCTCCGAACCCAAACACGGCGACGGCCCAATCGAAGCAATCCGAGCGCTTCGTGTCGCGCGATCCAGCGCCGTCAAATCCGCAACAGCCTCGATGAACGCTATTCGTTCCATGCTCGTCACCGCCCCCGACGCACTGCGCGCACAGCTGCGCGGCTACAGCACCACCGCACTCCTCGATGCCTGTATCGCCCTCGATGTCGACACCACCGCACTCACCGACCCCACCAACGCAACGATCCTGGCGCTGCGCTCGCTCGCGCAACGAACCCGCCAATTACGCACGGAAGCAGGCGAACTCAAAAAGCATCTCGCGAAGCTCGTCGCCGAAATTGCTCCCAAAACATCGGATGTGTTTGGGCTCGGACCCGACACCGCAGCCGCACTACTGGTCACCGTCGGAGACAATCCCGAACGCCTGAAGTCGGAATCATCATTTGCCACCTCTGCGGAGTAGCACCGATCCCTGCATCATCAGGCAAGACCAACCGGCACCGACTGCACCGCGGAGGTGACCGGCGCGCCAATCAAGCACTCCACACAGCAGTGATCGTGCGCCTGAGGTACAGCGACAAAGCCCGCGACTACGCAGATCGCCGCAGGTCAGAAGGCAAGACAATGCCTGAAATCATCCGATGCCAGAAACGCTATCTCGCCCGAGAAGTTTTCAGCGCACTCCGGCACGATTACCTGACTCTGGCCACTTGACATCTATAGGAGCGTCCCTTCGCTACCTCCCGCAGTGCATCTTTCTCCAGCTCGGCCTCGGCGAGCAACCGTTTGAGCTTGCCGTTCTGCTCGCGCAACTCTTTGAGTCCTTCGCGGTATCGGTGTCCATCCCGCCGTACTGACGCCGCCAGTTGTACAACGTCGCCGCCGACACCTCGAGCGCCGCCGCGATCTCCTCCTGCGTCTTGCCCGCAGCGGTCAGTTCGTCGGCACGGCGCAGCTTGCGCACGATGTCTTCGGCAGGGTTGCGTTTCCGTCCAGCCATGTTTTCCATCGTCCTATCCGCCCAGCTCATGGGCAACAAGGCTCTAAATCGAGATGGCTCCGTTCACTTGGGGACACGCCAACCTGACAGCTGATTAATCCGACGGAAGTTCCCGAAACCATGTATCAGGTACTGCACGTACCTGATACTGTGCGAACACCTTATCGCGACGAGCTACGCAGACAGAAGAGGAGAGACCAGTATCTATACAGAAATTGCTGGTCGAGCGACAGCCAGTCTTGTGACCTTTGGAAATTCGATTGCCCTCGCCGGCCAGGCACTGCGGTGGGCCGTGCGCGATATTGTCACCGGACGGTTTCCGTTTCGGGAGTTTGTCACACAGACGTGGTTCGTCATCACCGTAACGACGTTGCCAGCGATCCTGGTCGCGATTCCGTTCGGCGTTATCGTCTCGGTGCAGGTCGGAAGTCTAACCCAGCAGGTCGGGGCCACATCTATCGCCGGAGCCGCCGGTGGACTCGGGATCATTCAGCAGGGGGCACCGATCGTCACCGCGCTCCTGCTCGGTGGTGCGGCAGGGTCGGCCATCGCCTCTGACCTTGGCGCACGCACCGTCCGTGAAGAAATCGATGCCATGGAGACGCTCGGACTCAATTCGACACGTCGACTCGTCGCACCTCGATTCGTCGCGGTTCTCATCGTCGCTCCGATGTTATGCATGCTCATCGTGTTTACCGGTCTCGTGGCCGGCTACATCCTTAGCGTCAACGTCCAGGGCATCACGCCGGGGAGCTACGTCGCATCGTTCGCATCGTTCGCATCATCGGCGGACATCCTTGTAGCGCTGATCAAGTCAGTGGTGTTCGGTCTCGTGGTCGTGACAATCGCGTGTCATCGGGGCCTGTCCACGAAAGGTGGCCCCAAAGGTGTGGCTACATCTGTCAACGCCACCGTGGTCCTAGGGGTGGTGGCGTGCTTCGTCATCAACGTGTTCATCACCCAACTGACCATCATGTTCGTCCCGCAGACCATCGGATGACGGAGAACACGTGACCGCAGTACCATCCACCCGTTATACTTTTTTTACTCGTCCGATCGCGCGTGCTGTGACACCCCTCGCTGAGGTCCCCGCGCAGCTCGGGCACATTACAACATTCACCATCGACACCGTCGCCGGAATTCGGCACGTCGCAACCACCTATCGACGACAGACGTTTTTATTCATACAGGAGTTTGCCTGGGGACGAGGCGCTGTACTGGTCGGCGGGGGTACCGCGATCGTGCTTGTGATTCTCGGAATGGCTGTCGGGGCGTCCATCGGCATCCAGGGCTACGCCTCGCTAGACCTGGTCGGGATGGGGTCTCTTACGGGATTCATTTCGTCATACGCCAACACTCGAGAGTTGGCACCGATGATCGCCGCGATCGGTTTCGCAGCCCAGGCCGGCTGTCGCCTCACTGCGGAGATAGGTTCGATGCGTATCGCCGAAGAGATCGATGCGCTCGAGTCGATGGCGGTGCGGCCGATTCCGTACATCGTCAGCACGCGTGTGGTCGCGGCGATCACTACCATCATCCCCCTCTACATCGTAACGCTGATACTCAGTTTCGGCGCGGCCAAGCTGGTCGTCATCCTTCTACACGGCCAGTCGGCTGGCACCTATGACTTCTATTTCGATGCGTTCCTCAAACCGCAGGATTTGGCTTTCTCAGTCATCAAGGTCCTCGTTTTCGTGGTGTCGGTCGTCATCATCCACAGCTACCAGGGTTACTACGCCAGCGGCGGAGCAGAAGGCGTCGGCCGCGCGTCTGGTCGAGCGATCCGCAGCAGTCTCATCATCATCGTCGTGGAGGACATGATCTTAACCCTGTTGATGTGGGGTTTCGATTCGGGCGTCCAGATTTCGGGCTAGGAGTTCAAGTGGCTGTATTTCAAGATCCATCAGGACGCGCGCCCTCACTGGCGAACTTGACCCTGCGCGGGATCGGGGTTCTCGTCGTAGTGACGGTTGCCGGCTATCTTCTGGCGGGCAACGCGACCGGAAAATATGAAGACAACACGACAGTGACGATCACCACCGACGCGGTTGGTGACGGGTTGAAGGGCGGATCGGAGGTGAAGTATCGGGGCTTCACGGTGGGCAAGGTGTCCTCGGTGTCGGGGCGCGACCAAAGTATAAATGTGAAAATCGAGCTCACCGGAGTGAACGACGACATCCGGTTGCGTCAGGGCATGGCCGTGAATTACACGTCCGCCAGCGCGCTGGGGCCGACGGCACTGGAGATTGTCGACCCCGGGCGGGGAGTCCTCATCCGTGATGGCGGCAGCGTCTATGTGAGCAAGCTGCAGTCCGAACACACTTCGGTATCGACCCTGATTCGAAAACTCTCGAAGCTGGTCGATGCTCTCGATCAGCCGGCGTTCAATTCTGTGGTGAAGTTTGTCGTCGATGATTCCCAAACGTTTGCCGATGCCGGCCAGCTCATGTTCCAGATCGCGCAGCTCACTCGGGACGTTCAACAGCGGCCAGTGGGCCAGGATTTGGCGATCGCGGCAGATCTGTCCCAGGGCGTTGCCGACTTCATGACGCCGTTCGTTCCGGGCATCCTCATAAACGTCGACGTCGCTGACTTCTTCGCCACCGACGAGGCCATCAAACAGGCCACAGGCAACCTCAACAGCACCGGCGAGGTTCTGTTCGGGGGACTGGGAGGACTGTTGAGCGAAAACTACCCGGCGTTGAGTTCGGTACTGGACGTCGGCCTCGATCTGGCGAGGCCGGTCGCCAGATCGGCATCGGGACTCGCGCAGACCATTTACACCATCCCGCAGATCCTGGACAGCATCGACAACGCCACGCCGCAAGTCGGCGAGCGAGTACAACTTCAGGTCGCCCTGGTAGTGCAGACGTCACCTGCGCTGCAGAGCGCGCTTGCAGCAGGAGGACCAAGAAGATGAAGCTCAAGTCGTTAATTCCCACCATCGTCAAGATCGTCGCGTTCGCCGCAGTCATCGGCGTTCTCACCTACGTGATCATCGCCATCCTCGAACCCAGCTCGGACGGAGCGAGTTCTGAACGGTCTGCGGTCTTCTCCGATGCATCTGGGCTCAAGCCTCGCGACGGTGTGCGTTTGGCGGGAGTAAAGGTCGGTTATGTGACGGCGATCGGCCTGAAAGGGCCCACCGCGGTCGTTCATTTCCAACTGAACAACGACGTCGCGATCACGTCGAGCACCACCGCCGCCGTGCGTTATCAGAATCTTCTCGGACAGCGATATGTCGAATTGATCGGTGCGGCACAGGGAAAGACACAGGGGGCGGCGCTTACACAGGTGGCGCTCGACAAGACCGTTCCCTCATTTGATGTGTCCACCTTGTTCAACGGGTTCAAGCCGGTGTTCGACACGCTTAACGCCGACGAGATCAATGAACTGCAGTCCAACTTGTTGCGCGTTGCTCAAGGTGATGGGAGGGGTATATCGCCTGTTCTGGAGCAGGTCGCCAACATCACCGCCTACGGGGACCAGCGGTCTGAGATCATCACGAATATTGTGACGAGCCTCGGCCAGGTCTCCGACCAACTCGAAGGCCGCTCGGCGCAGCTGGTCGAACTCGTCGACCAGCTGGGATCGATCGTCGACGCCTTCAGCCGCGTGAGTGACCGGTTGCGGGAGTCGCTAGGCGAGGTCAACCGGTCCATGGAGAAAACTGTCATCGCCGGGGAGCAACTTGAGTCAACGTACGACCAGAGTTTCGCGACGATCTATCAGCGTCTGGCGCGAGAACCCGGGGAGTTGGAGGGGCTACTGAATGGCGCGGTACTGCTCAAGCCCCTTATGGACTCGCTGAACGCTTCGACGAATTCCACGCCGACTGAGGCACGATGTTCGAAAGGCCTTCTGCCCCTGCCGGATACAGCTACGATTGCGCTTATGGGGCAACGATTGGTGGTGTGTAAGTGAGGTTGTTCAGTCGAAATCGACCGCATCACCAGTCCGAACGCAGACGCGACCTCATCGTCGCCGCTGTGGTGGTGGTGACCGTGGTGGTCGGTCTGGTAATCGCCGGGACCGTGTATATCGCACCGCCCGGCCAAAAGGTGTACTCGGCTCAACTGGTCAACACCGGAGGGCTGGAGTCGGGTGATCAGGTGCGTATAGCGGGGATAAGACAGGGAACGGTGTCGTCGGTGGACCTCGCGGGAACGTTTATCACAGTCGAATTTCGACTCGACGACTCAGTGCCAGTCCGTTCGGATGCCACCGCAGCGGTTCGCCTGATCACGCCGATCGGCGGGCGAGTTCTCGATCTGGACCCAGGGTCAGGACCGACCTCGCTGTCGGGGGCGATCCCCCTTGTTCAGACATCGAGTACTTACGACATTTCGGACACGCTCGAGACGACGACGCCGGTGTTCCGCGATGTAAAGGGCGTCGATCTCCGTCAGACTGCGTCGCTGCTGCAGAATGCGTTCTCCGACGGCAACACAAACATTCCCGACGCACTGAGGAACACCAGCAGTTTGATGGAACTCTTAGAGCGACAGTACGGTCAGCTCGACAAAGCGGTCGCTCTATCCGATGAATACGTCAACGCTTTCGCCGATCAAAAACAGGTGCTGGTCGACTTTCTCCGTCAACTCAGCTTCCTTGCCAGTACGCTGGGACCTGATATCGAGAACGTCCGCGGCGGGTTCGACCTTCTCAGTCGTCTGTTCAAACTTCTCACGAGGCCGCTCGTGGCTTACAGCGATGGAATCGAACCGTCTGTCCAACAATACAAGACGCTCCTCGACAAGGTGTCGTCAGAGCTGCCAGGCTACTCCGATGCCCTGGCCCAGGTTGATCAGATTACTCAGCGCCTCGGCGTCCTCCTCCAGGCGCCGGTCGGTGCGTCGACTACCACAGAACCAGAGGTTCGTGTGTGCATTCCGAGTGGTGACGACAAATGTTGACTACATGGATCCGAAGACTGTTGCTCCTGATCGCCGTGGTGGTTGTGGTGGTCGCTAGTGTGGAAATAGGGGGGAGGGTGTCCGACGACACGCGCTCCCTGTGTGCCGAGTTCACCGACGCATCGGGCCTCTTCGAAGGCAACACAGTAGCCATGCTCGGCAAGAAGATAGGCAGCGTCGTCGGGGTGCACCAGAATAGTGATCAGTCCGGTGTAAGGATCGACATGCGGATCGACAAGAGCGTTCCGCTGCCCGCCGACGTCGGCGCGACTCTGGTGTCGACATCCATCGTGACCGAACGTCAAATCGAGTTCACCAAGCCGTACTCTGATGGAGCCCGATACGAGACGGATCAGTGCATTCCGTTGAGTAAGACGAGAACCCCGCTGGGAATCAGTCAGACGCTCGACTCGATCAGCAACTTGTCCGAGGACCTGGTCAAGGACAACGGCAGGAACACCGACGCGATCTTGCAGTCCCTCGAGCTCGTCTCCCGCAATCTAGAAGGAACGCAGGGTGACGTGGCCGGGATCATCAAGGACTCAGCCACGCTCATCAACGACCCGGCAAAGCGGGATATGCAGATTCGCAGCATCGTCGGGAACCTCGCCGCACTGACGGGGGTGGCAACCGAGAACGACAAAGAGGTGACCGCCCTCTTCGACAACTTCGTAGGTGCCATCGAGGTCATCATCGCGTTCGGCCAGACCTTCGGCGCGGCAGTCGAGTACGCGGGGACGTTCGTTCCGATCCTCTCGAGGTTCGCAACAGATTTCGGTCCCCCGATATTCGCGATCGGTGATGCTGCCGTTCCGCTCATCGCCGACATGGGAGAGCAGCCGGACATGGTGGTAGCGATCGCAGCCCGCACGGCAGACCTCATCGTGAAACACCCCGATGCCAAGTCAATTGTGCAGGCGTTCGCAGTGTCGCTGCCTTTGCGAAGCCTGGTCGGTGGCTGCGCCGCGCCGGTGGCAAACGGAGTCTGCGGGTCCAGCGATGTATCGAGGACGATCGCAGGGATGATGGGGGGAGGGGCCTGATGATCTCGGTAAATCGCGCATGCCTCGGACCCATGGTGGTCGCACTGATGGCAACGATAGTTTTCGTAACATCGTGTGGGATCAACGCCGACAATCCGCCGACGATAGCGACCTCCGACGCGGACGGTTACGACATCCAGATGGAGTTCACCAGCGCACTCAACTTGCCTGCCCTCGCAAAAGTTCTCTCGGGGGGAATCAGCGTCGGGTTCGTCGAAGATGTCACGTACGAGAACGGGCATGCGGTCGTGAAAGCTCGCATCGACAACACGACTCAGCTGCCGGGCGAATCGCGGGCTGAGCTACGTCAGGACACTCTCCTTGGTGAGATCTACGTTGCCATCCTTCCCCCAGCCGAGCCGTCGACGGGTGCCTTGCTGCGGTCGGGTTCGGTGATCCCGTTGGCACGGACCGAGCCGGCAGCAAATGTCGAGGACGTCATGCGCGGGATGTCGAATGTCCTCGGCGGCGGTGAGCTCGACAAGATCCACACCGCGATCTCGACATTGAACACCACGTTCCCCAAGGACTTGCAGCAATTCGACGCCCTGTATCAGACAACGCTGGAGACCGTCTCGGAGGTCTCCTCGAATACCGACAAACTCGACGTAGTGTTGAGGTCGGCTGATCAGACTCTGAAAGTGATCTTGGACGATCCGTCGGGAATCGACCGGATGCTGACCAAGGGCGGACGCAACTTTTCTGGCCTCGGCTACTCCCTGATCGAGGTCGCGTTACTCATCGCCAACTTGCGTGATTTCGCTGTGTCCGCGGGCAGGATCGTGGATCCGGAGTACTTACGGATCAAGGAGTCAGTGGCCGGGATCGCCCCGGTGATCGATTCGATCGCCAACTCCGACATCTACTCGAAGTCCGTCACGGAGCAGGCAACGAGCGTCATCCGCGACAAACTCATTCCATTCGTGCGGTCGCCCGACATTAACCTCTCGGACATCTCCATCGATGGTCGGGACCTAGCGCGGCGTGACGCCGAATCCTTCATAACCGTGTTGAGATCAATCGGAATGATGCCGTGAACCGCAGCAGCACGCTCATATCGATACTGGCTCTCGCCGTCGTGTTCGTCGTAGGGCTCGGCTACCTCGTCGTCGGCGTGGCACACATCAACCCCACCCGCTCCGAGTACTCGTTAACCGCCATCATCGACAGCTCAGGCGGTCTGCTGGACACATCGCCGGTGATGGTGCGGGGGGTACCCGTCGGAAAGGTGTCCTCGATCAACGTCGCGGATTCGGCAATTAAGGTCGAGATGACGATCGATTCCGACCACAAGATCCCCCAGGACAGCGAGATGTCTATCCAGAATCTGTCGCTCGCGGGGGAACAGTACATCAACTTCGTGCCCGCGGGCACGGCAACCGGTGGGTACTTCGATAACGGAGACGTGGTGCCCGCGGACGCGGTGCACGTGTCGCAATCGGTTCCCCAGGTGTTGCCAAAGTTGGCTGCAGTGGCAGATGGGCTCGACCCGGAATCGATCGAGTCCATCAACAAGACCGTCGCCGAGGCCGTCGCCGGACGGCAGGACGACCTCGACACGATCGGCGACATGATGCACCGTGTAGTCGATTTCGTCGGCAAAGATGGGTCCGTCCGGGTGACCGCGGACAACGCCGAGTTCCTGCTCGGCCTCTTGTCCAATGCCGGGGACGTCCTCAGTACGGCATCTGTACGCACCCCTGACGCCGTGAACGGGCTGGCGCGGATTCAACGGGCGTTCATCAGGTTCACAACCACCTCGTACGACAAGTGGCCTCCCGTGTTGAAGCTTGTGGAAAAGCTCAACGGCTATATTCAGATCCTGCAGCCGGATCTGCTGACGATCACCCGGGCGGTGAAACCGGCGACCGAGAAAGTTGCCGACACATACGTCGACTTCGGGTCGATCGGCGACCTCCTCGGCCGAACTTTCCCGGCGTCGCGACCAGGTCGCGCCGAGGTCCCCGTCACCGTGTCGCCGCCACTACGGTGACGCCCCGTCCGCAAGCGACTGTCACCGAAAGTACACAGAAGGTCCCACATGACAAATGACGACCGAACGAAACCGCACCCCGAGCCCACTGAGGTCGAGGACAGCGCGGCAGCAGCGACGCCGGATGGCGATCTACTGATGGACGAAAACGCCCCAGCCGCGTCCGCCGTAGCCACGGCTGGGGCTGGAGACAGCGACGTCGAACCCCCCTCGCCAGGTGGGCACCGCTGGTCAGCATCGCCGCGATCACGTGCCGTGGTGGTTTCGGCCGTGATCGTGGTGCTCGCTGTGCTGGCCGGCGTGTTCGCCTACCTCTACCTCGAGGCCGACGAAGCGAAGTCGGTATTGGAAAACGACGCCGCGCAACGGGCCGCCGCGGCGAAGGCCGCCTCGGATTACACGACCAGATCCCTGACCTACAGCTACCAGAACACCGACGCCTTTTTCGCGGCAGTCAAAGAGGACGCGGGTGAGGCTCTAGTCAAGCGGTATGACGAGGTTCGGCCGACGCTGACCCAGATTATCCAGCAGGCCCAGGTGCAGGCGTCGGGACGCGTTCTGGCCACCAGTGTCACCGGTGACACCGGTGACACCGGTGACACCGACGAAGAATACACGGTGATGGTCTTCGCGAGCCAGAAGACGCAGAACGTGCAGAATCCACAACCGAGTGAACTGCCGACATTGTTGAAGGTGGTCGTGACGAAAACCGCCCAGGGCTGGCAAATTCAGGACTATGGCCCAGCTGAATGAGGCGGCGGCTCCGCAGAAGGAGTTCCACGAAGAGCAAGATGCAGGACGGTACTCATTCTTCGACGCGGTCGCAGATGTCGGAGATGTCGGCGGGGTCGACGCCGGTGAGGAGTTGGGTGATCTCTTCGGGTTGCGGGTGCCCCTCGATCGGGTCAGTTTGCGAGTGGTCGAACACCGACATAATCGGGAATGTCGGGATTTTGCAGGCCTCCTCGCCGTGCCGACGGTCAAAGACACAGCGATGGTCACCACGGCGCTGAAGATGGCGTTGTGGCGACGAGATCACGGTGGACGCCGCGTCGGCTCAGGGCTCATCCATCACAGCGGTGCCGGCAGTCAGGGCGGATTCAACCTGTCGTCGCAACACAGTGCCGTGAAGCCGAGCGTATCTGCTCTGCAAGCACTTCCGCTGGGGTTCGCCACCCATGTGTTTTGCGCGGGCGGTTGTTGAGTGCATCCGTCACGGCCTGAACGTCACTTCGACGGTATCGAGCGAGATCGGTTCCCTTCGGAAAGTATTGTCGCAGCAACACATTGGTGTTTTCGTTCGTTCCTAGCGGCCAGGGGCTGTACGGGTCGCAGAAGTACACACGGATCCCGGTTTCTGCGGTCAACTCCGCATGACGTGCAAGCTCCGCCGCGGTCCCAGGTCACCGATCTGCGCAGGTGCTCCGGCAGCGGTGTCATCGCAGCCTGGAGTGCATCGCGGACCGACTCCGATCCGTAACCGGACAACGCCGGCCCGTTCTTCACCGGGGGCGCATCCCCGTACCCATCCTTACGTGGCAGATGCAGCAACGTGGTGAATCTGCTGGTGCGTTCGACAAGCGTACCCACTGCGGACCTGCCCAGCCCGATGATCAGACCTCACCGTTTTCGTCGCGGATCACGCCCGAGAGCACTTCCTGCACGTACTCTCGAAGAGGTTCGTGTTCAACGAGTTTGGCTACCTTGGGTCGCCTTGCCGCAAGATCGGCTTTCCATTGCGCCACTGATGTGCGGTACTCGAGCTTGCCGTCGCGGGTGGCAGCGTTGCGAGGGGATTGCGGCATCGATCCGCTGTGTCGGGATGCGTACGACAATGCGTTGGCCGAGAGCACAATTGGGTTGTTCAAGACCGAGGCAGTATCGAAGAGAAGCCCGTTCCTGAACGGCCCGCTCAAGACCATCGACGATGTCGAGTTCGCCACGATGGGATGGGTCGACTGGTTCAACCAACGCCGCCTCCCACAGCACCCTCGACTACCTCACACCAGACGAATTCGAGAAGGCCTACCACAGTCAAGAATCGGCTCTCCGCCCGGAGATGTTGCAAGCGTAGGAGCGGCAAGAAACCCGGGACGGTTCACTGACACGGCGCGCCGTCTGGTGGCGTTGCTTCACCCGCCTGGGCGCTATCGGACTGGATGCTGGGGAACGCCCCAGGGCGCAAAGCGGGTCGGTCAACCCTGATGTTCACTCTCTGCTATCGACTCAACTTCCTCGAGCGTGGTGGGGATGTGGTACGGCGGTCTGCTCGTGCCCGAGATGCGATAGCGGTCCCAGAAATCAGGGTCGCCCACGACGCACTCGGCGCGTCCCTCTGGTGTCGCAAAGACGGCAACCGTGCGCCTTCCCGAGAGGGCGGCGTGGAGCGCATCATTCTTGTCGATCCTGCCGTACCAGGTGTATAAGCCGTTGAGGGGCTGGAAATAGCCTTTGATCTTCACCCCGACAGCAATCTCCTTGCCACGGCACACCAAGGTGCCCTCGCCGGAGTAGTCGAGATCGTGGTCGTCAGACACGCAAGGCTCACTTTCTTCACATCGAACATTGACAAAAGAACGCATTGGCGCAGACACTATCAGTATCTGGTACCCGGAGTACGGGTATGAAGTCGAGACTCAGCTCGGCCCGGAACGCAACGGAGGTGTCACATGACCGTTCAAAATGTGGAGACCAAGCCCGACGTCTCAACGGAAGGAGCTGCGCGTGTCAGCGCCCGCAAGCCCGTCGACATGCAGAGATCTGCCGGCCGACTGCTGCGGGCGGCGGCCGAAAAATTCTATGACGCGGAGATCGACATCGATTGGGACTCACCCTGGGAGGAAGGAAAGTACTACCTGCCAGAGCATCGGGTCTCGCTCTACGGCACCAAGCTGTGGGAGAGAATGAGCGATGAGCAAAAGGCGGAACTCGGGCGCCACGAAATCGTCAGCATCCTCAGCTTCGGTATCTACGCGGAGAATCTGCTCAGCTCGGCGCTGCTCCGAACATCCGCCAAAGGCGCCCTGACAGATCAAAGGTCCCTCTACGCCCTTAACGAGATCGGCGACGAGGCACGTCACTCGACGATGTTCGCCCGACTGATCAACAAGACGGGCCTGGCACCGTACAAGTTGCCGAAGGGGTTCTTGAGCATCGCGAAGATCTTGCACTTTGTGCCTCTCGGCCCGTCCGTGTCCGGCGCGACTCTGCTCATCGAGGAGATCCTCGACCGCGCTCAGCGCGAGGCGATGAATGACCCGAAAATGCAGCCGCAGCTGCGCCAGCTCATGAAGATCCACGTTCTCGAAGAGGCCCGTCACATCACGTTCGCGCGGCTGGAAATGGTGGAAGGGATGCAGCGTCGCGGACGCATCTCGCGCGCCTGGCATAGAGGCACGTTGGCGGCCATTGCGAACTTTGCATACCCGTTGCTCATCAATCCGAAGGTATATCCCGATGTCGGAATCAGCCGTCTGCGCGGCCTGTGGGCGCAGCAGACGAGCCCGAACTATCGCGTCAACTTGCAGTTCATGTCCGAGCCGATGATCCGATTCTTCCACGAGGCCGGAATGATGGAGGGGAAGTTCACGATGGCGATGTGGCGCGCAACGCGCAGCCTGCCCGACGATCTGCGCTAACACGCCCGGCCCGGTCCGCGCGTCCCACAGCCCATTCCTCGACCCCACGACCGGATTCCTCGGTTCGTGGGCTTGGGCGGATGACATTCCCACACCTGCCACGCGTCACGGCGCGCCGTGCGGGTCCGTTTTCTGCATTCGATCAGGAGATTTTCACAATGCCGTCCTCCAACGCCAAGTCCGCCGCCACGGCGACAGACCCGGGAATAACCGAGCCCATCACTACCAAAGTTCTCATCATCGGCAGCGGCTTCTCTGGCCTCGGTATGGCCGTCCAGCTCCGCCGACGCGGGTACAGTGATTTCATCGTTCTAGAAAAGGCCGACTCCGTCGGTGGGACGTGGCGCGACAACACCTATCCGGGATGCGCGTGCGACGTACCGTCACTGATGTACTCCTACTCGTTCGAGAGTCGCGGTAGCTGGTCGAAGGTATGGTCCTCGCAGCCCGAAATCGAGCAGTACCTGAAAGATATCTCCAACAAGCGTGGTGTCACTCAGAAGATCCACTTCGGGCAGAAGTTGGTCTCCGGATACTGGAGCGAGTCCGAATCTCGGTGGCACCTGCGTACCGAGTCGGGCCGGGAGTACGTCGCGCAGTACATCGTGTCCGGTGTCGGCGCTCTGCACATCCCGAATTTTCCGAATATCCCCGGAATCGACGAGTTCGCCGGTCAGGCGTTCCATTCGGCACAGTGGGACCACACGGTGGATCTCCAGGGCAAGCGGGTGGCCGTCATTGGCACCGGTGCCAGCGCGATTCAGTTCGTGCCGTTCGTGCAGAAGGACGCCGGCACACTCACGGTCTTCCAGCGAACCCCGGCTTGGGTACTTCCACGCAAGAACTTCGCGGTGCCGCCGGTACTTCGGACGCTGCTCAGCAAGATCCCCATTACTCGCCGCCTCGCTCGGTGGTCGGTCTACTGGGGCGCAGAGAGCCTGGCCTTCGGGCTCAACGGCCACTCCAACCTTATGCGACCGATCGAAAAGGTGGCGAAATGGAACATCGAGCGTTCTATCACCGACCCCGAGCTCCGCCGGAAGCTGATGCCGTCCTACCGCATCGGATGCAAGCGCATCCTGGGATCGAACGACTACTACCCTGCGCTCGCCGCCCCCAACACGACAGTGATCAGCGATCGGATCGAAAAGATCACTGCCGATTCGATCGTCACCCCTGACGGCGTGTCACACCCTGTGGATGTGATCATTTACGCCACAGGGTTCCATGTCACGGACGGGTTCGATCAACTCGCGCTCAAGGGCGCTCGGGGCGAGGACTTGCCGTCGCACTGGCACCGGACGGGCATCAATACCCACCTCGGCATCACCACCGAGGGCTTCCCGAACCTGTTCTTCCTGCTCGGACCTAACACGGGTCTTGGGCACAACTCTGTCGTGTTCATGATCGAGCAGCAGATCAAGTACATCATGAAGGCCATCGACGCCGTCGACAGTCGAGGTGCGGAGCGTGTTGATGTGCGGGCCGAGGTTCAAGAACACTTCAACAAGAGCATCCAACACAAGCTCGCCAAGGGCGTGTGGACCAACGGCGGATGTACGAGTTGGTATCTGGACTCGCAAGGTGTCAACCGTACGGTGTGGCCCGGGTTCACCTGGCAGTACTGGCGAGCGACGAAAGACTTCGAGCCCGCCGAGTACGAGATCGCCTGACAATCCAACCGTAGGTCATCGAGAAGTGAGTATCCGACAGTGAGTAGTTCGACAGCAGGCAATTACGCGACCCAGGTCGCAGTCGTCACGGGAGCCGCCTCAGGGATCGGTCGGTCCCTTGCCCTCCAACTGGCCGAACGCGGGGCCAGCCTTGCCTTGTCCGACGTCGACGAAGTGCATCTCGAGGAGACGGCGGACATGTGCCGTACCGCGCATCGTGCGACCGTGGAGACCGCGGTGTTGGACGTGGCAGATCGTGCTGCGTTCCAGGTTTACGCAGAGAGCGTGCAGTCGTCTTTCGGGCGCGTCAACATGGTGTTCAACAATGCCGGCGTCGCCCTCGGCGCCGACGTTGTCGACATGTCCTGGGAGGATTTCGACTGGCTGATGGACATCAACTTCGGTGGTGTCGTCAACGGGACCAAGGCGTTCCTGCCTTATCTGATCGCCTCTGGTGATGGTCATCTGGTAAACACCTCCAGCGTCTTCGGTCTGGTCGGGATCCCCAGTCAAAGCGCTTACAACGCCGCGAAGTTCGGTGTGCGTGGCTTCACCGAAGCGCTTCGGCAAGAGATGAAAATCAGTCGGCATCCGGTCACGGTGACATGCGTTCACCCCGGCGGCGTCAAGACTAATATCGTCAACAACGCTCGTGGTGTATCCGATATGGGGGCAGATACCGCCACCATTGCCTCGATGTTCAACAACATCGCCAGGACCACTCCGGAGAAAGCTGCGTGCGCCATCCTCAAGGGAATGGACAAGAAGAAGCCCCGAGTGCTGATCGGCGCAGACGCACGTGGCTTCGACTTTGTCGCACGCGTTGTCGGTCCGCGCTACCAGGACATCTCTGCGCCTGTCACACGCGCGGGCTACGCCTTGGCTCGTAAGCGGGGGCTCATCAAATGACCCTCGAACAGGAGAATCGGCCGGGCACCACCGCGCGATCGCGAACGCTGACCGTGTCGGAGGTCGTGCAGGAGACCAAGGACTCCGTGAGCATCGCCTTCGAAGTGCCTGACGAGATCGTCGACGATTTCAAGCATCTACCCGGGCAGTTCATTACGTTGAAGATCCCGTCCGACCAGACGGGCCACGTCGCACGATGCTACTCGCTGAGCAGTTCGCCTCATGTCGATGACTTCCGCCTCGAGATCGGGGTGAAGCGCACCGCTGGGGGGTATGCGTCGAACTGGTTGTGTGACAACGTTTCCATCGGCATGGAGGTGACCGTCCTCACGCCATCGGGAAAGTTTACCGCTAAGAGCCTCGACGTCGACTTGCTCTTCTTCGCTGGCGGAAGCGGCATCACTCCGGTTCTGTCGCTGGTGCAGTCGGCTCTGGTGTCGGGCAGTGGGGAAGTTGTCCTGTTCTACGCAAACCGTGACTCCGATTCGATCATGTACGAGTGCCGGCTTGAGCAGATTAGATCTGAATTCGCCGAGCGGTTCACTTTGGTTGACTGGCTTGAGTCGGAGAACGGGATTCCCACATCAGAGGCTGTAGAAAAGATCATTCGTGAACACAAGGGATCGGCAATTTTCACCTGCGGGCCTTCCCCTTTCATGGATCTTGTGGAAAGCTCTGCCGCCGCATGCGGAGTGGATCATTCGGATGTACATCGAGAGGTATTCCAGTCGCTGACGGGTGACCCGTTCGACACCGCAACACTGCGTCGACTCAATGACGACGAGGGTGTAGCTACGGCCACGGTTTACCTGAACGGAGAGTGCATCACCACGGAGTGGCCACGTAACACGCCTCTGCTCGATGTGCTGCTCTCGCGAGGGCACAATGCCCCGTACTCGTGCCGAGAGGGCGCATGCAGCGCGTGTGTGTGCAAGCTCATCGATGGCGATGTCGAGATGGTGCAGAACAACATCCTCGTAGACGACGACATTGAGGACGGCGAGCGACTCGCGTGCCAGGCACTTCCGCTCACCGACGCTGTGACGGTGAGTTTCGATGACCTCTGACTCCTCGAAAGCTGGCCTATTGTCGCGGCGGTCGCGGGAGGTTCTCTCCAGTGACGGCACGAGGCTGTTTGTCGAGGAGTACGGGCTCGGTGATGATGCGCCGCTGCTGGTGTTCAGCCACGGGTGGGCTTGCCAAGGTCGGTTCTGGAGACCTCAGATCGAGCACTTCGCCACCACACACCGTGTGGTGGTGTATGACCAACGAGGGCATGGCTGGAGCGACCGGGGTCGCGCGCCCTTCTCTTCGTCGGTGCTCGGCGACGATCTCGAGGCTGTCTTGCGCGCTGTCGTCACGTCTAATCGTAAGGCATTGGTGACCGGTCATAGTATGGGCGGGATGTCCATCATGGGTTGGGCTGCCGAGCACCCGGAGTCGGTGCCCGTCTTATCCCGTGGTGCCGTCTTGGCGAGTACCGGCCCCTCGCAGTTGGTGAGTAAATCGACGCTAATTGGGTCGCCACGTCGATTCCGCGCCTCACTGGAGCGGGCATTCGCAGCCGGGCTCGCCACCGCGGGACCGGAGATGCTTGACACTCGCTTCAACCGACGGTTGGTGAAATACGGGACGATGGGTCCACACACGCCAGCAGACGTTGTGGCTGAGTGTTCCGACATAGTACTGCGGTGCCCCCCTGCGGTTCGGGGAATGTGGGGCAGGGTCCTGGCCACCATCGATGTGAGCAGAGGAATCGACTCACTTACGGTTCCGACGACCGTGATCGTGGGCTCGGCCGACAAGTTGACACCCGCGGTTCATTCCATTGATCTCGCCGACCGACTGCAGCAGCGCCGCCGGTTGCATGAGTTCGTGGCGTTGCCACA
Source organism: Rhodococcus sp. NPDC078407 (assembly GCF_044542515.1). NCBI lineage: Bacteria > Bacillati > Actinomycetota > Actinomycetes > Mycobacteriales > Nocardiaceae > Rhodococcus > Rhodococcus sp. NPDC078407. Next base: position 32,549 of record NZ_JBITUQ010000034.1, read on the forward strand.
GATCGGTCACATGATCAACATGGAGGCACCAAACTATTTCAACGAAGCAGCGGCCCGATTGGACGCAGCCACGGTAGGCGATGGCTTTTGAACCGTCGACCGGACACACATGAGCTCGTGAGACGGCCACGATCGTCGACAGGCCGCGCGTGTCCGAGTTGGGAGGGGTCCATCGAGGCGTACAGCATCGATGGCATCGCCACGGTGATCTTTTTTGCGTCGATGGTGCGCAGCACCTCGGCGGATAAAACTTCGGCAGCACCATCATCGGGCCGCCTTTCGTCAGGGTCGGCACGAAGAACGCGGCCCCAGCATGCGACAGCGGGGTGCACAACGAGAATTTGGGGTACCCGGCCATTCTCACTCCGGAGAGTTGAATCTGCGTCATCGTGAACAATGCCGAAGCCTCCGATGGCTCCCTTCGGCTTTCCGGTCGTGCCGCCGGTGTATGTGATCGACACGGTGCGATCCGGCGGACGATCGGCTGCTTGAGGGAGGGTGCCGAACCGCTGCGAGCGAACCGAGAGGTTTCAGCGAACGGCTCTACAGCCCGACTCGCTTGAGAGGACCCTTCAGGGTATTGTTAACCCCACAATGTCATTCGTCCGCCGCGTTTCATTTACTCCATCTCAGGTGCAGCGTCGAGTGGCCGATGCCCGTAGCACCCGCTGGGATGAGCATAGAGTCGAGGTACGCGCGCAGCTGGTCGACGCGACCATACGGATCATCGAACGGTATGGTGCAGGCGTCAGCATGGACGACATCGCTGCGGAGGCCCGTGTATCTAAACCAAAGCTGTATCGCTACTTTGGCGACAAAGCGGGCTTGAACGCGGCGGTGGCGGCGAAACTCGGTGCGTTGATGTGGGATTCGGCGAAAATCACTATTCTCGCTGACCAAGATTATCTTTCGGTTGACGACATGGTTCGCTCGTCCGTCCAGAGCTACGTCACGCTCGTCGGGCAGTATCCCACGGTCGTCAGATTCCTTATGGCGAATCACTTGTTTCAGTACTCCGGATCGGGAAATGGCGGAGTTGCTGACGAACTGAGGTCGGTGATGGAGGTCGTCGCCGATCGGTTCACTGAAAGTCTTCAGCGTGTTCACGCAGATACCTCGGTCATTCCCATGGCCGTGGCGTCCATTCTGGGTTCTGGTCTATCTGCGACTCAGTGGTGGATCGACAACGGTCGTGAGCAAGGGGTGGACGATACGTTCTTCGCCGCACACCTATCAGAGACGACGTGGGGAATCATCGACGGCGCGGCCGCAACCGTAGGCGTGGCCTTCTCACGCAGTCTGCCTTTCAGCCATCCCGGTTTCGCCTCCCGCCACAAAATAGACTGAATCACCCTAGATATCCAAGAATTGTAACTTGTCATGCTGCGTCGGGTTGTTGCGCGGTGCGGTGTGCCCAAGCGGTGTGTTCGTCGTATTCGGTGCAGTGGCGTACGCACCCGTGCAGGAGCCCGACAAGTCTGTTGGCGAGTGCGCGGAGCGCTTGGTGGTGGAGGTCTCCGGTAGCACGGTGTTGGTCGTAGAACGCGCGAGCGGCCGGACTCTGGCTGAGGGCGCAGAACGCCCACCGGTCGATGGCATCGTAGAGCCGCCGGTTGCGGATATGTCGAGCCAGTACGGCCCGCTTCTTGCCCGACGCAACTGTCAGGGGTGACGTACCGGAGTAATTCTTGCGAGACTTGGCGTTGGTGTAGCGGTCGACGTCGTCGCTGAATTCACCGAGCCCCGGGCGGCGAGGATGACACCGATTCCTGGCAGGGAGAGGTAGACGGCGGCGTTGCGTGTCAGCGTCCGGGTGTGTTTCAAAATGGCGGGTCAGTTCGGCTTCGAGGTCGCCGATCTGACGGTTCAACTCCGCGATCAGCGCCAAGAGTGCGCCGAAATCCTCGCGGCAGATCACTTCTCTCTTTAAGCTATGTCGGCTTGGTCGATCCTTTAGCGCAGTTGACTTCTGACATAGTGCAGTTTGTTCTTTTGAAACTGACAGCGGTGCAGGCCGAGCGCGCGAAGACGCGACAGACTCGGCATAGTTTTTTCACGACAGAGAGGTCTGACCATGAAGAGAATTCCGGACGAGGTCAGCGGGTCGGCCGGCCCCGCTGTCGAGAACTGGGCGCGCTCGTTCTGGAGCACGAGTTTCGATTCGCCTGATCTGCCGCCCCACCACCCCGACTGTCTTGGTTGTGGGCCGGAGAATCCGCACGGCCACGCCCTGTCGGTCCAGCGGGACGAGAACGGCGTGGTGGCTCACCATGTGTTCGATCAACGTCATGTCGGGGCACCCGGGATAGCACACGGAGGCGCGGTGGCGACCGTTCTCGACGATCTGTTCGGCTTCCTGCTCTACACAGTGGGTGAGCTCGCCGTGACGCGGCGTCTCGAGCTCGACTACCTGGCGCCGGTTCTGCTCGGCACTCCATACGTATTGCGTGCTGCCGTTCGGTCTCGTGATGGGCGCAAACTGGATCTCACGGCCACGATGGACGATGCGCAGGGCCGCTCGGTCGCCACCGCTACTGCCCTGTTCGTGGTGGTCGAGGTCGAACACTTCATGCAGTCCCAAGCGCGGGCCCAAATCCGGGCCACAGACACGAATCACACCGAAGAATGACACCCTGGCCGACCTTCACCGACGTCCATCACCCGCGGTGGCTGTCGTACGGCTGCGTCTACCTGGCGCAAAGACGGCGAGGACGAGTGCCCCAGCGGCGGTCAGGGCCGCCAACGCCAGTGTCGCCTGACCACTTCCGTGTACGAATGCGGCTTTGGCGAACTCTGCCAGCGGCTGGCCAGCTGGTCCTGCGCGGTCGGCGACCTGCAATGCGGCGGCCAGCGAATCGGCCACCGGACCGCGGGCAGGCTCGGGTAGCTGGGGCAGAGCCGGCTGGATGTGCTGAACGTAACCGGCCGCGAGCACGCTACCGGCTACCGCAATCCCAATCGCGGCACCGATTTCGCGAGCTGCGTCGTTGACCGCGGCAGCCACCCCGTGCTTGGCCTCAGGAGTGTCCGAGACGATGGCGAAAGTCGCAGGGGCGGTAGACAACCCCAAACCTGCGCTCATGATGAGCAGGGGCCACAGCAGGTCAGAGTAAGTCGCCGCGACGGTCAGTCTGCTGACCATCACCAGTCCCGCCGCGATGGTGAGCAGACCTACAGTGGTCATCACCCGCAGCCCGAATATGTTCGACAGCCAGGGTGCAATCACCGAGATCACGATGAGCGGCACCACCATAGGAGTCAACGCCAACGCGGCGGTGAGCGGTCCATAACCAAGAATCAACTGCAGATACTGCACCAACAGCAAGAACACCCCGAAGGTCACCAAAAATTGGATACAGACAGACAGCGCGCCGGCACCGAAACCACGGCGGGCGAACAACCGGACATCGAGTAGCGGTGCCGAGGAACGTAGTTCTACGACGACGAACACCACGACCGCGAACAAGCCCACCACAGTGCTGACGGCGACGAGCGAATCCGACCAGCCACGGACCGGAACCTCGATCACAGCGAAGACGATCGCCCCGACTGCGACAACGACGGTCACAGCGCCTACCCAATCGACCGGCGGATGCTCCTGTTGGCGGGACTCCGCGATACTGCATGCCAACCCAGCCAGAACCGCTCCGGCGACGGTCAACCCGACGAATACCGAGGTCCACGGCCACTGTTCGAGCAGCACTCCAGCCCCGAGGATGCCCAGGACCGCTCCGGATCCAGCAACCCCGGCCCACACACCTACAGCGCGACCGCGATGCTCCGGTGGAAATCCCGCGGTCAGTATCGACAGCGTCGAGGGCATGACCAGCGCCGCACCCGCCCCAGCCAACGCGCGAGCTGCGATCAGCCACGCCGGGTCAGCAAGAAACAAGGGCAATGCCGACGCGAAAGCGAACAACGCCAACCCTGCCACGAGCACCCCGCGGCGACCGTAACGGTCACCGATCGCACCGGCAGGCAGAACGAAACACGCCAATACCAACGTGTAACCGTCGACTATCCAGGTCAGTTGAGCTTGCGTCGCCCCTGTCGCGACCGCGATCTGTGGCAACGCTGAATACAATGCCGCCATTGCGGCCACCACCAACGCGACCGCCATGCACGACACAATCAACATCCACCACTGGGCACCGCTCCATCGAGCGACGCCGACAGAGTTGGATCCACGTTCGTTCAACGGCCAGCCTCCCAGTTCAAGACTGATCGTCTCGGTACGAGACTATTAGTATCATAACTCTGCGGGTGTGACAGAATGATCAAGCGAGGACATGTCTTGTCAGTCAAATGGAGCGGAGCCCGTTCATGGTCGACCCTCCCGTTGCAACCGAGGGCCCGGCCGACCCCCGGCTGGCGCGCTCACGTAACCGGTTACTCGAAGCGGCCGGTCAGCTGCTGTCCACCGGCGGTGTCGAGGCGGTCACCGTGGAGGCGGTCACCCGCATGTCGAAGGTTGCACGTGCCACGCTGTACCGACACTTCGGAAGTACCACTGACCTGCTCGCTGCAACCTTCGAGCGACTACTACCCCCAGTCGACACCGATATCGATACCGGTCCGCTACGCGAACGTCTGATTTCGTTGCTCACCACCCAAGCCGACCTCATTGACCAAGCTCCGGTGCAGATGACCACGCTGGCGTGGCTGGCGATGGGACCCGTCAACAGCGGCGACGCCAGTCGGCGCGATCTCGATCCTGGCGCGGTGGTCTCGCTTCGGGCTCGTGTAATAGAGCAATACCGCAAGTCCCTGGATCAGATCCTGACGACCCCTGACGCCCGCGCTGTGCTCGGCGAGCTCGACACCACCTTCGCCCTCATTCAGCTCCTCGGACCGATAGTGTTCGCTCGCCTTACTGGACTGCGTCACATCCACGCCGACGACTGCATCCGAATCGTCGACAACTTTCTCGCCGCCCATGCGATAAGTGTCGGATCGAGCACTTCCCGCGACAACAGCCTTCCGTGGCCGGCCGCGACGCTAGACCCCCAGCTCAACGACGGCCAGTAAGGCTTAACAGGGAAACCACACGATCAATATGCTAACCAGTCATGGGATCGCAGCGCTCATAGGATGCGGTCGAACGTGGGCATAAGAACTTGGAGTTGCAGTGCAGGAGACTTCTGACATCGTGCAGCCGACTTCTGAAACTGACA
>NZ_JBITUQ010000035.1:0-36131 GCF_044542515.1 Rhodococcus sp. NPDC078407
TACGCCTCGACGGCCTGAGCCCGGTGCGATACCGAGCCCAGGCCCTCGCAGCCTAGGATTTGCATTAGCAGTCCAACCCGCGGGGTCCAGTGCACATACGTCTCGACCGTGCAAGGGTCCATCCACGTTCCGGCCTGTGGTGGGTCAATGGACCGTTGCATACGTCTGAGCGCGTAGATGGTTCATTCACCCTGCTGGGGCTGCGCCATCGCACCATCGGTCGCCCATAGCATCCCAGTCCGACAGAGTCGTCCAGCTTGCGACTGGTGACAGCCAATCCATCCACAGACTGGTCGACTATCCACAGAAGACTTGCGACAGCGCCGAAACGCGTCGAACATGTCGGTACCGAATTCCACTCTTCGGGCATGAAGAGACGATTGTGGAACGCTGATTCATTGTTCGACCTGAGCTCGACAGGCGTCGTGACGCGTCGGCAGCTTCGCGAGGCGGGCGTGAGTGACGCATCGATCGACAGCAGATGCGCGGCCGGCGGTCCTTGGCAGCGGTTGCTCCCGGGCGTCGTACTGCTGCGCAACGGCCATCCATCGACGCTCGAGCGCTCAGCCGCGGCGCTCGCATACGGCGGACCTACGAGCATGATCACCGGTTGCGTCGGGCTCGATTCGTTCGGATACGGCACCAATGGATCCGCAGGGGAGGTTCATCTGCTGATACCCGCGGATATGCGTCGGGCGTCGGTGTCTTTCGTCCGAGCGGAGCGGACGTGGAGGCTTCCTGATCCGATCACCAAGGGCAGCATCCGGGTTGCTCCGCTGGTGCGTTCATTGGTCGACGCAACTCGGGCCGCGAAGTCCGAGGCACGGTGCGTCGCCCTGCTGACCGAAGTACTGCAACGAGGCGGCGTGTCCATCGACGAGATCGCCACCGAGTTGGCCGAGGGGCCGCGCCGCTACAGCGCGCTCACCCGCCGTGTACTTCTCGAGTTGCGGGACAACGCGCACTCGGTGGCAGAACTCGACGCCCAGCGCCTGTACCGAACCAGCGGGCTGCCTGCGATGACACACAACTGCGACATCTACGCCCGAAGCGGAGAGTTCATCGCCAATACCGACGGGTGGATCGACGCCGTGGCATTGGCACGTGAAATCGATTCCGTGACCCACCATCTGTCACCGGCCGACTACCAGCGGACGCAATCCCGACGCAACCGAATGCAAGCCCACGGACTGATCGTCGTATCCCACTCACCACAAGACATCCGCGATCGGCCGACACAGGTGCTCGATGACCTGCGGAAGAACTACCACCATGCACTCGCCAGACCTCGACCGGATGTGGTGATGGTTCCGCGCGAATCGACCGCGTGAATGGACCATCGGACACGACTGACCGGTGGAGTGGTTCATCGACGCCGATGCCGACCCTACGTGGATGAACCATCGCATACGTCTGACCGGTGCAGTGGTCCATTGACCCGAACGGGAGCGAAGCGACCTCGGCAGCCGGAGCTAACCGGACCCACTTGGATCGGACTAGATGGGGAGCAACGAGTGCTTACGCGGACTCTTGATCACTTCTTTGTCCCGAAGGATTCGCAGGGCGCTTCGGATTTCGAGGCGAGTCTGCGACGGCTCGATGACGGCATCGATGTACCCACGCTCGGCCGCGATCCAGGGGGTTGCCACATGCTCGTTGTAGAAGTTGATCAGTTGCTTGCGCAGGGCCGGTGCATTGTCTCCGGCCTCGGCCAGTTGCTTGCGGCTCATGATGTTGATGGCACCCTCGGCGCCCATCACGGCGATGCGGGCGGTCGGCCAGGCGAGGTTGATGTCGGATCCGAGCTGCTTCGAGCCCATCACCGCGTATCCGCCGCCGTACGACTTACGAATGACCACAGTCACTTTCGGCACCGTGGCTTCGACGAAGGAGAAGATGAAGCGACCGCCTCGATGGATGACGCCGAGTGTCTCCTGGTCGACGCCGGGCAGGAACCCTGGAGTGTCGACAAGAAAGATGATCGGGATGTTGTACGCGTCGCTGAGGCGAATGAAACGCGCAGCCTTGTCGGCACCGTCCGCGTTGAGAGCACCCGACAGATGCATCGGCTGATTGCCGACGATTCCCACCGGCCGACCGTCGACGCGCGCGAATCCGGTGATGACGTTCGGAGCCGTCTGACCCGACAGTTCGTGAAATTCGCCGTCGTCGAAGATGCGCAGAATGATGTCGTGCATGTCGTAACCGGCATTGTCGGCGTCGGGCATGAACGAGTCGAGCTTGAGATCGGACTCGGTGATCTCCGGCTCGAGTCCCGGATTGATCACCGGCGACTCTTCCTGGCAGCTCGACGGCATGTAGCTCAGGTAGTTCCGAATCCAATCGAATGCGGCCTTCTCGTCGGCTGCGACGTGGTGCACGTTGCCGTTGAGGGCCTGGACACGGGCACTACCGAGTTCGTCGAGGCTGACGTCCTCGCCGGTGACGGACTTGATGATGTCCGGACCGGTGACGAACATGTACGCCTCTTCGGTGGCGACCACGATGTCGGTGTTGATGGGCGCGTACACGGCGCCACCGGCACATTTGCCGAGGATCAGCGAGATCTGCGGGCACAGACCGGACAGGGCCTCGTGACGTCGTCCCAGTTCGGCGTACCAGGCCAGGGACGTCACCGCGTCCTGCACGCGAGCTCCACCGGAGTCGTTGATGCCGACGACCGGGCAGCCCATCTTGATCGCGAAATCCATGATGCCGGCGACCTTGCGGCCGAACATCTCCCCCACGGTTCCGCCGAACACGGTTTGATCGTGCGAGAACACTGCGATCGGACGGCCGTCGACGGTTCCGTGCCCGGTGACGACGCCGTCGCTGTACAGGGCTCCCGGATCGTTGGGGGCCTTCACCAGCGCACCGATCTCGACGAAGCTGCCGGGATCGAGCAACGAGTTCACGCGATCTCGGGCGCTGGGAATGCCCTTCTTCGCACGCTTCGCGATCCCGATCTCGCCGGCCGGTTCTTTGGCCAGTTCGAGTCTCGCCCGTAGTTCGGCCAACTTCTCCGCAGTGGTGCCACTCAAGATTTACGCTCCGGTTCTTGCAGACTCGATGTTCTCGAGCGTCTTCGACAGATGGGCCGCAATTTTTCCAATGTACGGCTCGTCCACGACCGCGAGGTGATCGCCTCCGACGTAGACGATCTCGAGGTCTTTCACCACCGGTCCCCAACCGCCGTGCTCTTCGCGGGTGGCGTACGCGGGCTCGAGAGCAATCGCGTCGTCGTGGTACTTGTCCGCCAGATACAGCGTGACGTGCCCGCCGTATTCCTTGAGCTCGGCCGTCTGGATCGCGCGGTTGTCGAGCCACGACGTGCGCTGGTGCTCGATGATTCCGCCGGGAATCTTTGCGCCACTGAGCTTGACCAGATCGGTGATGATCCGGATCTGGCCCTCGTCGTCGGAGTCGACCAACTTGTCGTACGGGATCGGGTAGTCGACGTTGTACGTCTTCTTCGCGAACGCTGCGTACCGCTCCCAGCGCTTGCGGACCTCGTCCTTGGTGTCGGGGATCGCGGTGCCCGGCATGACGGTGTCGAGCAACCCGACGTAGGCGACCTCGATGCCTTCCTCTTCCATCTGACGCGCGACCTCGTAGGCGAGGATGCCGCCGAGCGACCACCCGACGAAGACGTACGGTCCCTCGGGCTGGATCGCCTTGATCAGCGGCACGTACTCGGCCGCTCGCGTGGCGATGGGTCCTTCGACGCGCTCGAGTCCGTACATCGGCGTGCCTGCCGGCAACTTCCGCAGCAACGGCTCGTATGCGACGGTGGAGCTACCGGCCGAGTGGAACGCGAACACCGGGGTGGCCGTGGACCCTTCGGGACGAGCACGAAGATTGCGTACGACGCCGTCGATCTCACCGTCTTCGAGGTGCGGGCGAACCTTGTCGGCGAGCTGCTCGATGGTTTCCGAGTCCAGGACGTCGTCGAAGGTGATCTCGCCGCCGGCCCGCTCGGTCAGACGGGTGGCCAACTTCTCGGCAGTCTCGTCGTCGAGGATCGGCAGCGTGTTGAAGATGCCCTTGGCCGACTCTTTCGTCACCACAGCCCATGTCGCGAACGTCATCCGCTCGGCGTTGTCACGCGGCGGCACATCGGATCCGGCGGCCTCGGCGAACGCTTCCTTACCACCCAAATCGGTCTGGGCTGCAGCCACCGGTGCGGGCTGGTACTCCGCACTGGGAACCGAAGTTTCCGGCGCGGCGACGGCGGTGTCCAAGGCTTCTTCGCGTGCAACCGCACCACTTTCGGCGGCCTGCTCGGCAGCTTTTTCGGCCGCCTGCTTGTCTGCCAGCGCCTGCACCTCGTCGCGGTTCTCGATCGCGTAACGCAGGTACTTCTCCACCTCGCGCAGATTCGCGTCGCGTACTGCCTGCAATTGCACTGTGGGGATGTCGAATTCGTACTCGACGCGGTTCTTGATGCGAACGGCGCTGAGCGAATCGAGCCCCAGTTCGATCAGCGGAACCTCGGGCGGCAGGTCCTCAGGTGCGTAGCCCATCGACTCGGCAACGATGATCGCCAGCCGGTCTTCGAGCTTCTGGTTGCCGTTGGGATCCCAGCGGTCACCGAACGTCTCGACGACCTCGGGCAGTTCTTCCATGGGCGACGAGCTCTGTTGTTCCACGGCAACAACAGGGTCCGGACGCACAGCACCGGAGGTGACGACGGCCTCGTGCAGCAACGTGAAGGCCGAACCCTCATGTGCGTGCACCTGCACCGACGCCCCACCGAGGTGCGAGGTCAACGTGGTGACGACCGTGCCCACCTTCGGCACCGCAGCATGGGACACCGAAACACCCAAGGCCACATCGGCGAACACCTGTGAGGCAGCGGCTGTGACGAGCGCATCGAATCCCGACACACTAGAAGCCTGGACCTCCCAGACGTGACGACCGTCGGGCAGCGCAACCCGTGCACCGGGAACGCGCGCGTTGCCGCTGGAACTGACCTGCGAGTTGAGCCAGAACTCCTTGCGCAAGTAAGCAGTTCGCGGGATCGCGGCGTACGGGCCGGACTCGAACAGTGTTGCCAGCTCCAGTGCGTGCCCGTGCACGTACAGCTGCGCCAACGCGGCGAGGAACGTCTCGTCCTCGTCTTCCTTGCGCTTGAGGGTAGGAATCAGCGTCGAGTCGGCGACACCCGCAGCCCATGCAGTCGCTGCAACCGACATCAATGCGACGGGGTTGGGAGCGAGCTCGACGAACGTCGTATGCCCATCTCCCACAGCGACATTGACGGCCTGCGTGAACCAGACCGGATGCCGCATGCCCTTGGTCCAGTAGTCGACGCCGTGGATCGCCGCATGCCCGACGCGATAGTGCGCCTCACGATCGACCGACGAGTAGACCCCGGCGGTGAGTTTGCTGGGTTCGATTCCAGCGAGTTCGGCAGCGAGCTCACCGAGCAACACGTCGACTGCCGCGGTGTGACCGGCACCCTTGACGTCGAGCAGGCGCGCCATCTTGCCTGCAGCTTCGGCCATCTCGACGAGGGCTTCCACCTCGGCGCGTGGTCCACCGACCGTGGTGTGCGTCGGTGCTGCGTAGACGCAGGGCTCCACATGGGGGAACTGGTCGGTGAGGGTCTTGACCTCGTCGGGGGTGTACTCGACGAGGGCCATGGCACCCTGCGACGCTGCTCCGAGGCCGTCCTGTCCCTCGGCCAGCAGCCGCGAGCGGGCGTAGATGATGCGGACGGCGTCTTCGAGGTTCAGGCCTCCCGCGACGTAGGCTGCCGCGACCTCACCCATCGAGTGGCCGATGACGGCGGCCGGCTCGGCACCGTGCGCGCGAAGCGTTGCGGCCAGGGCGATTTGGATGACGAAGATGGCGACCTGAGAGTTCTCGAACTCGTAGGTCTGCGAGTCGTCGAGGATGATCTCGCGGATGGAGTAGCCGGCTTCGTCGACGAGTAGCTCGTCCACCTTGTCCACCTCGGCGGCGAACACGGTGTTGGTGCGGTACAGCCGCGATGCCATCTTGCGATGCTGCGATCCGAATCCGGAGAACACCCACACCGCGCCGTTGGAGGCCGGCGAATCCGCGGAGAACACGCCGGGGCCCGGCTTGCCCGCGGCGATGGCACGCAATCCGGCGATGGCCTCGGCGGTGGTGGATGCGAGAACCACTGCGCGCGAACGTCCATGGTTGCGGCGAGCCAACGTGCGGCCCACATCGACGAGAGGCGTCGTGCTGCCCTCTTCGGTTTCGAGCCAGTCGGCCAATTCCGACGCGGCGCGCTTACGACGCGACGGCAGTGCGGCAGAGACGGCGAGAATCACTGTCTCCGAACCGGATTCGGAATCAGAAGTATCGGGCTCGGCCACCGGATCGACAGCAGCGACGGGCTCAGGATCGGCAACGATCGGCAGTTCCTCGCCGGCGATATCGGTGACACCCTCGACCAGGGCGGCGTCCGGATCCACGGCAGCAGGATCGAATTCGTCCGAGGTCTCACCCGGAACGTACTCGCGCACGACCACGTGCGCATTGGTACCGCCGAATCCGAATCCGGAGACACCTGCCACTGCCTTGCCGGTGTAGCGCGGCCAGTCGGTGGCCTCCGGAATGACCTTCAGGTGCGCCTTGTCGAAGTCGATGTACGGGTTGGGGCCGACGTAATTCAGCGATGCGGGCAGCTTGTTCGCCTGCATCGCGAGGACGACCTTGATCAATCCTGCTGCGCCTGCGGCGGATTCGAGGTGCCCGAAGTTGGTTTTCGCCGATCCCAGCAGAGCCGGCTTGTCTGCGTCTCGGCCTCGACCGACGACGCGACCGAGTGCATCGGCTTCGATGGGATCGCCCAGAATGGTTCCGGTGCCGTGCGCTTCGATGTAGTCCACGCCCGACGGGTTGATGCCGGCGTCGCGGTACGCGAAACGCAGTGCGTCGGCCTGCGCGTCCGGGTTCGGTGCCAGCAGACCGTTGGAGCGGCCGTCCTGGTTGATGGCCGATCCGGCGATGACGGCGAGTACCTGATCACCGTCGCGCTCGGCGTCTTCGAGTCGCTTGAGCACGACGAGTCCGCCGCCCTCGGAGCGGATCATGCCGTTGGCGTCGGAGGAGAACGCCTTGATCCTGCCGTCGGGGGCGAGTACACCCGTCTGGCCGAAGCCGACGGTGATCGGCGGCGCGAGCAGCATGTTGACGCCACCTGCCACGGCCAGGTCGGATTCGCCGGTACGCAGGCTGCGCACCGCCTGGTGGACGGCCACGAGCGAGGACGAACATGCGGTGTCGACGGCGATCGACGGCCCACGGAAGTCGTAGAAGTACGACACCCGGTTGGCCACGATGGCCGTGGACGTGCCGGTCAGCGCATACGGGTGCACGGCCGGGTCGCTGACGGCGATGAGCTGATAATCGTTGGACGAGCTGCCGATGAACACACCCACCTGGCTGCCCTTGACCGAGCTGGCCGGAATGTGGGCGTGCTCCAACGCTTCCCACGTCAGTTCCAGCGCGAGCCGCTGCTGCGGGTCGACGTTGACGACCTCGTTGGGCGACATCGCGAAGAACTCGGCGTCGAAGGTCTTGACGTCGTCGAGGTAGCCACCCTTGGTGACCGTCGCGTCGACGGCAGCGGCGATGACGGGATCGGAGGTGAATTCCTTCCATCGACCCTCGGGCAGATCGGTGATGCCGTCGCGTCCCTCGATGAGGAGCGACCACATCTCCTCGGGGGTGTGACCGGTACCGGGAAAACGAGACGACAGCCCGACGATCGCGATGTCGTGGGCATCGCCCGACTGGTTGCCGCTGGTGTAGAACGCGTCGTCGACGGTGCCGACCGGCTCGTCGGGTTCGCCTTCGATGATGATCTTGGCGAGCGCGGCGATGGTGGGGTGCTGATAGACGACGGTGGCGGTCAACGTGACCCCGACCAGCTCTTCGATCTCCCCGCTCAACGCGACGGCATCGCGAGAGGACAGACCGAATTCCTCCATCGGACGGTCGTCGGAGATGGCCGACGCCGGCTGCCCGGTCGCGTCCGCAACCCAGTTGCGCAGCCAGTCCCGCAGCTGGGCGACCGTGAGGTCGGTCCCGTCCGCACTCTGGATCTTGTCTGTCTCTTGTTCAGCCATCACTCACCAAGCTATGTATCGAAGGAACGGGAGGCCCAGAGATCAGTCGGGCAGTTCGGCGTCGGGGAATGCCGTCTGCTGGTAGCCGCCGCGGAGCGTGCCCTCGATGTAGGCGGCCTTGCAGGCCCGCCGGGCAATCTTGCCGCTGGAGGTACGCGGGATGGAACCGGCAGGGACGAGGAGGACGTCGCGCACCGTGACGCCGTGGCGCGCGGAGACTGCCGTGCGGACCTCGTCGGCGATCGGAGCCGGGTCGGCCTTGCCGGAGCCCGGGGCACGTTCGGCGACGATGACGAGTTGTTCGGAACTGTCGTCCGAGTCCTTCGTCAGGGCCGCACCGCTGAACTCGAAGACGATGTCGGGCAGCTGGTTGAGCGGGACGGCGAACGCCGCGACGAAGCCGGGGCGCAGGGCCTTGCTGGCTTCCTGGGCCGAGAACTCGAGGTCCTGCGGGTAGTGATTGCGGCCGTCGACGATGACGAGGTCCTTGACGCGGCCGGTGATGTAGAGCTCGCCGTCGTGGTAGACACCGAAGTCGCCGGTACGCATCCAGTTGCCACCCTCGGGAGCGCCGTCTGCGTGCGAGCCCTCCGGGTTGCGGTGGACGAGCTTGTTGTGGAAGGTCTCGGTGGTCTCGGTCTCGCGGCCCCAGTAACCCTTACCGATGTTCTCGCCGTGCAACCAGATCTCGCCGACGTGCTCGTCGGCAACCTCGGTTGCGGTCTCGGAGTCGACGATGGCGGCCCACTGGCTCCGCGCGACCGTGCCGGTGGACACCTGCGGGATGGCACCGGGCGCGTCCGGTGCGACGACCACGAAGTTGCCTGCGTTGAGTTCGACGCGGTCGACATAGACGACCTTGGCTTCGTCGGCGTGCTTGCTGGTCGAGACGAACAGGGTGGCCTCGGCCATGCCGTAGGACGGCTTGATGGCGGACTTCGGTAGACCGTAGGGGCCGAACGCCTCGTTGAACTTCTTCATCGACGACGTCGTGACGGGCTCACTCCCGTTGATCAGACCGATGACGTTGGACAGGTCCAGGCTCTCGCCGTTCTTCGGCAAGCCGCGCTGTGCGGCGTGCTCGAAGGCGAAGTTCGGTGCCGCGGCGAACGTGCCCGCACCGTCGGAGACCGCAGCGAGTTCCTTGATCCAGCGCCACGGCCGCTGCACGAACGCGCGCGGACTCATGATGGTGATGTACTTGCCGCCGAGCGCCGGGAGGATGACGGTGAGCAGACCCATGTCGTGGAACATCGGCAGCCAGGTGACGCCGCGCGAATCGTGATTGATCTCCATGCTGTCGACCATCTGCAGCGCGTTGACGCCCACCGCGCGGTGGGTGATCTCGACGCCTGCCGGGGTGCGCGTGGAGCCGGAGGTGTACTGCAGGTACGCGATGTCGTCGAGCGTGGCCGTGGGCTCGACCCACGTCTCACCCACGCTGTCCGGGACGGCGTCGACGGCAATGATCCGGGGACGCTCTGCGGCGGGCAGGGCACGGAAGAACGCGCGCACACCTGCCGCCGAATTACCCGCCGTCAGGATCGCGCTGGGCTTGCAGTCGCCGAGGACGGCATGCAGGCGGTCGGTATGGCCGGGCTCGTCGGGGTCGAACAGTGGCACCGCGATGGTGCCCGCGTAGATCGCACCGAAGAAGGCGATCACGTACTCGAGGCCCTGTGGGGCCAGAATCGCTACTCGGTCGCCGGGCTGGGTGACCTGCTGGAGGCGGGCGGCAACGGCCTTGAGACGAGTACCGAACTCGGACCAGGTCAGTTCGTGAGCTTCACCGTCGCGCTCGCGGGAGTAGTCGACGAACCGGTACGCGAGCGTGTCGGCGTTCTCCTGGACATTCACCTCGACGTGGCGGACGAGGGTCTGACCTTCACCGATGGTGATGTGGCCGTTCTCGTCGATGAAATCATCGAAATTGTGGCTCATTACTTCAATCTCCTCCGACACGAATCCGCTGTCGTACAGCCTGCGCGACCTGGTCCCACACGCTCGGCTGCATGAAAACAGACACCGAACAGCGTTCAATGTTACTTAGTGGTAGCTCTGGTGGTGTCGGTTCGGCACCTGGCATCGAAGCCAGCTACATGGTACCGACACGCACCTACGTCACTCGCCTTTCAGCAAGTCGACAACCGGCGCGAATGCTTCCATTTGAGTAGGGAAAACCCCGACATAGGACATCGTCGTTCGCGCGCGAACGTTACGGATCTGATCGGCGATCTCCTCGTACGTCCCGAATGCGAGGTACGGCGACGACAGAATGTCCTCGACCGTGAGCTTGACGTCGACGTCCACATTCGGCGGGTAACCGTTGTCGAGCGCGGCCAACGCCATCTCGGCCATCTGCTCGCGATCATCGGTCACGACGATGGTGGTGATCGCCCAGTTCAATTCGATGTCGTCGAACCTGTCTCCGGCAGCGGCGCGAATTAGCTCGACACGCTCGAGGGTCTTCTCGATGGTCATGCCCGAGAGCAGCAGCTTGCCTTCCTTCGAGGTGCTCGGCACCACGGAGATGATGTCGGCGTGCTTGGCCGCCAACGCGAGCATCTTCGGTCCACCGCCACCGATGCAGATCGGCGGACGCGGACCCTGTCGCGGCCGGGGACTGCCCTTGAGTCCGGTGATCGTGTAGTGCTTCCCGGAGAAATTGCACTCCTGACCGCGCAACAGCACGTCGAGAATCTCGAGGGTCTCCTCGAGCTTTTCAATACGCACTCCCGGACGGTCGTACGTGATGCCGGCCTTGTCGTACTCCTCGCGCATCCAGCCGGCACCGAGACCGAGTTCGAGACGCCCACCCGAGAGCACATCGATGGTCGCCGCATCCTTGGCCAGCACCGCGGGATGCCTGAACCCGTTCGCCAATACCGCCGTGCCGAGCCGGATCTTGTCGGTGGCGACGGCGAGCGCGCCGAGGGCCGCAATGGGACCGACCTGATTACCCAGGTGATCGGGAATCATGAAACTGTCGTAGCCCAGTTCCTCGGCCTGCTGCGCCAGCTTGATGAACTTCCGAGCCCCGCCCTCCTCGGCGTTTCCCTCTCCGCCTGCAGCGAATCGGAATTTGCGCGGCCCTGCGGTCGCGGCCTCGGCGGAACTCATCTATTGCTCTCCTCGCACGTGTGCAGCGGTCTGGTTTCGGGTAAACAGCAGCCCGGCCGGAGCCGATCTGCGCTGGTCCAAGGCGTCACTCTAGCCGTTGGCCGGACTCGATCACACCGACTGGGGGGTTTCCTGGGTCAGGTTTGTGCCCGGCAATAGTTCGTCACACGCCGCGTTGTGATGTTTCCGTTATAACGCCATCGCTCAAGAATGCGCAGGGGTCGGGGCATTCTCGATCAGCCCGGCAGCCCACGCAGCCGTCCACTGCGTCGCCGTCGTGCCGGAACCGTCGACGACGAAACTGTTGTACGACGCGTGCACGGGATTGCCGGCAGCACCGATCAGAATCTGAATGCTCTGCGGAATGTTGCGGAGCGACAAGCCATCCGACGGAGATGCACAGATCAGATCCCCGGGTGCGCAGATCTGATTGGTCCGGTCGTCGAGCGCTCCGAACCCGCCTTCGCGAGGCCCCGTCATCGTGATGCCGGGTAGGTCGAGCCCCCCGAGCGCCACCTCGGCACCCACACCGTCGAGCGGGGCCGGAATATCGGTTCCCGAGACTCCGTCGCGTCGACCGTCGGCGATGAGCGTCACCCCGAGTACGCGATCGGCGGAGATCGGTCCGCTACCCGCTCCGACTTCGGACGCGATATCGCCGGCGATGACCGCACCCTGAGAGAACCCCGCGAGAACGAAGTTGGTCAACGGGCACCGCGCACTGACATCGGTCATCTTCTGCACGGCAACAGCTTTGCCCTCGGTGCGGCTGTTGTTGTAGGACTGCTGACCGTCCGGCGGCAGGGCGATGGGATTCGAGAACTGAGCCACGTACGGCACGGTGTAGACGTCGGCGCGCGATCCGGGGAACTGCTCCTGCAACGGACGCGTGACGTTCAGCATCAGTGACAGCGGGTTGGCCGTCGGGTTGTACGGGTCGTCCGTCGACGACGATTCCCACGTGCCCGGAATGGCGATGACCTGCACGTCGGGGCAATCGGCCGGCTGCGACGTCGGCTCCTCGGGTCCCGGCGGGACCGGGATGCCCGGATCCTTGGGCAGCCGTCCGGCAAGCAGATACCACAGGGCGACGATGATCAGACCGACGATCACTGCGAAGGCGATCACCGGAAGAATCCTGCGCTTACGCTTGGCCATCACGGCGGATTCCTACGGCCTGCAGTACGTCGCCTGCGCGGCGGCGATATAGGTCTGGGCGGCCTCCTGGGCCTGCGTCTCGTTCATCTGAGTCCCGGCCGCGCTGGCCTCGACACCGACGTTCGCGGTGACGAAGGTCGAGATCTCGTCGGCCGTCACGCCCTGCGCCTGCGCGGCACAGATGTAGTTGGCCGTCGACACCGCGATATCGCCGTTGCCCGCCGGGGTGATGCCCTGCTTCTTCAGCTCGTCGAGAAAGCTCTGGCCTCGGTCGTCGATCTGACTCTCGGTGGGACCCGGGAAATCGTCGGGGACGGGTTGCGGCTGCTCCGGCGGCGCGGTGGCCGCCTCACCCGGGCTGGTGGTGGGGGCAGCAGTGGTGCTTTCTGCAGCAGATGTCGTCGAACTCGACTCGGTCGTCGTCGCAGCAGCCGTCGTGGTGCTCGTCGGGGCTCCGGTGGCCGTCGAGTCGTCACTTCCGCACGCCACCAGCATCGAGCTCGCCGCCACGGCCATGACTCCGAGAGACAGAGTCCGGGCCAGAGAGTTACGCGTCATCGATCGAAAATCCTTCGGTCGTCGGGTCGCAGGCGAGCGTACAGCCACGCTCTGAGAGAACTCTGAAGCCGTGATCGGATCCGGTTACGGAGCGATCGTGGCCACGCCGTCCTTGACGGTGATGATGCCGAACTGGAAGTTCTGCTGCTTACCGCCACCGTCGATGTCGAACTGATCGCTGGTGGGGTAGCCCAGCCGGCCCCCTTCGTAGCCGACCGATCCCCAGGCATCGAAGATCGGACCGTACGGGGTGGACCAGGCACCGCTGAGCGGGCTCCAGTAGATGTTGCCCGTCTCGAACTGGTTGAAGCGTCCACCGTCCCGGATCGGTCCGATCTCGTTGGACTTGGGGAACCCGAGAGGGCCGCTCTCCCAGCCCAATTCACCGTACTTGCCGAGGATCATGCCCTGCACCGAGTGCACGCCTGCATCGGGCGAGGTGTAGATGGCACCGATCTCGAAGCCCTGCACCGATCCGGGCTTGTTCGGCGTTTCGACCTCGTCGAGCACCGGGTAGCCGAGCGGCCCGCCCTCGTAGCCCTGGGCGGCCCACTCGTCGAGTACAGCTCCCTTGACCACGTGAGCACCGGTCTGCGGCGTGAAGTAGACCATGCCGTTCTGGAATGCGTTGAAACGTCCTCGGCCGTCGGGGGTACCGATCTCACCGGTCGTCGGGAAGCCGAGTACGCCTTCGGGGCCCTGGTTGCCCTGATAGATGCCACCGATTGCGCCGGCCACTACCTGCGCGCCGGTGTCCGGGGTGAAGAAGACCCGGCCGAACGTGAAGTCCTGAGCGCGTCCGCCTGCGACGTTGTACTCCTCGGTGAGGCACGCGCCGAGCCAGGAATTGGCACCGCTCGCATTGCCGATCAGTCCGGCGACGGTGCACGCGGGCTTGTCCGCCTCGACACCGAGTGCGGTGGCGAGCTGCGGCCACAGCTGGTGCAACTCGAACTGCCAGTACGGCCACGAATGTGTGCCCGACGGCCGGTAGTTGACCTGAGCCGGAATACCGAGCTGGTTGAGCTTGGTGGCGAAGGTCTGGGAGGTCAACCGCGACAGAATCTCGAGGCCCATGCCGGCGTAGTTGGTGCTCACACCGGGGATGGGCGACGGCTGATCGTACGGTCCGGTGGAGCCGTTGCCACTGGAGATGTAGAGACTGACGCCCTCGAGCTTGTCGGCCAGCATGTACGGATCGTGCTGAGCCCACAGCGAATTGGAGGGCGAACCCCACATGGCCTTGGAATCGAAACCGCCGGCGTCGGTCATCGCGTACTGGATGGCCTGCGGCATGCCGAGTGACGTGGTGCTCAGGATGCCCGAGAGCGAGCCGGCGAACGCGAAGAAGCCGGGGTTACGCGCGGCGAGGAACATCGCGGACGTGCCGCCCATCGACAATCCCACGACGCCGCGAGTATCGGTGCTGCGCCAATCCCGCTCGAGAATGGGCGGGAGCTCCTTGGTCAGGAACGTCTCCCACTGGTAGTTCTTGCCGTTGTCCTGGTCGACCCAGTCGGAGTAGAAGCTGGACTGGCCACCGATGGGAAGCACCACGTTGACGTTCTTGTCGGCGAAGTACGACTCGGCGTCGGTCTCGGCCGTCCAGCCGTTCTCCTGATCGGTCGCGCGCAGACCGTCGAGCATGTAGACCTGCGGGAACGTCGCCTGCGGGTTGATGTTCCAGTCCCGGGCGAGCAGCAGCTGAACCTGGATGGGCGTACCCATCGAGGGCGACTCTATCCACAGCGCGACGCGGCGATCGGAGAGCCAGTCCACCGATGTCACGGTCGCACCCGAGGTCTGGGTGTAGGCCGGCCCGGCGAGCGCAATCGGGGAGGCAGCCGCGATCGGAGCAGCAGCGGCCACCGTCGTCGCCGCAAAGGGAATCATCAACGCGGATGCGACGGTCAGTACTGCTGCCGCCCGCCCGGCCCGTGAGCCGGCCGAGGTGATCCGACCGAACCGAACAAGCCCAGTGCGCATGATGGTGACTCTCTTTCGACGTGAACTCTCGAAGGTCTCGTGGGGAGACATGCTTCGTATGTCTTTCTACACGTGCCGGGTGGCGCGGGACAGCAGACGCGCTGTGACTGGTGGTGCAATTGTGAATGGATGTGCTCGAACGATCCCGTCGCAACCGGAAGATGCCGCCCTGCGCAGGAACGCAGGGCGGCATCTCACGAGCATCGACTATCCATCGAGATCAGGCGTCGAGGGCATCCAGGATCTGGGTGCGAGCCTTCCACAGCTCGGCTCCCCAGTACGGCCAGGAGTGAATGCCGTTGGACGGGAAGCTGTAGGTGGCCGGAATACCCAACGTGTTCATCCGGATCTGGAAGGCCCGAGTGTTGGCGAGCGAAATTGCCTCGAGGGCCATGCCGTTGGCGGTGTTGTAGAAATCGATCGGTGCGGCCGGTCGATCGAACTGGCCGGGCAGGCCACTGGCTGCCGAGATGTACAGCGACAGTCCCTGCAGACGGGGCGCGAACACGAACGGGTCGTTACGCAACCATGCCGGGTTCCACGGCGGGCCCCACATGGAGTCGACATTGAAACGGCCCGCGTCGAGCATTGCAATGCGGATGGCCTCGCGCATGCCGGGTGCGGAGATGTTCAGGTAGCCCGAGAGCGATCCCGCGAACTTGAACTGATCGCGGTGGTACGCGGCGAGCGTCAGAGCGGCCGAACCACCCATGGACAGTCCGAGAACACCGTTGTTGTTGCGCGAGACACCGTAGTTCTCGAGGAACGCCGGAAGCTCCTGAGTCAGGAAGGTCTCCCACTTGTAGGTGACTTCCTGGCCGTTGAAGTTCGACGAGGTGTACCAGTCGCTGTAGAAGCTGGACTGTCCGCCGACGGGCATGACGAGGGTGACGTCGTCGTTGGCGAACTGATCCTGAGCGTTGGTCTCGAACGTCCATGCATTGCGGTCGTCGCGGGCACGCAGGCCGTCGAGCAGGTAGAGAGCAGCGTTACCGCCGCGGGCGGCCCACTGGACCTGAACCTTGATGGGGCCCATCTCGGACGGGACGATCAGGTCTTCGCGGCCACCGGCGGGAGCCTGGTGCACGACGGACGCGGGTGCCGCGACAGCGACGGCCCCGCCTACGACACCGGACGCGATGGGCAGAACGAGCGCTGCAGCGCCGATGCCGAGCAAGCGCTGACGCCAGCGCGAGGAGGCCTTCGGGGTGCTGCTGAGGCCGGCAAATCGCATGAAGTGGTGCTCTCTCTCATCTACGCGGTCTCCGCTGTCATGGCGGCCCCCGGCAATCGAACAGGGCGAACTGGTGGCCCCGTGAGGCCGAAGTGAAGCTGTGGGTGCTGGAACCGAGGTCCCGAAGCTGAGGTTCTGCTGAGAACAGGAGAACCGCTCGATGGAGGTTATTCCATCGAGCGGTTCCAAGGCAAAACTGTGATCACCGTCGCAGTTTCATCTCACCGTTTCCCCGAAACAGGAGACTATCCTGCCCCGTCCCCGCTGAACAGCCCTGAAAAGTCGTGAGTTATCACTAAGGGCCGATAAACGGGGCGGACGACCGAACCGTGCTGTGGTCGGGTCAGTTACCGATGTTGGCGCTCAGGTCCGGAGCCATGACGCGGATCTGCTCGCCCCAGTAACCCCACTGGTGAGTACCGACGGCCGGGAAGGCGTAGGTGACGTTGTTGGCACCGATGCTGGCCATGCGGATCTGGAAGGCGCGGCTGTTCGCCAACGCGATCGCCTCGAGGCCCATGCCGTTGGCGGTGTTGTAGTAGTCGATGAAGCTCCGCGGGCGATCGAGTCCGCCGGGCAGACCGCTACCTGCGAAGACCCACACCCGCGTGCCGTTGTCGCGCAGACGAGGTGCGAAGACGAACGGGTCGTTGCGCAGCCACGCCGGATCCCAGGGCGGTCCCCACATCGCGTCGATGTTGTACCGACCGGAGTCCAGCAATGCCAGACGCATTGCCTCGCGCATGCCCGGGGCCGAGATGTTCAGGTAGCCGGAGAGCGATCCCGCGTAGCTGAACTGATCCGGGTGGTAGGCGGCGAGGGTCAGAGCAGCCGAGCCGCCCATCGAGATGCCGATGACACCGTTGCGGTTGGGGTTGAAGCCGTAGTTGGCGCGCAGGTTCTCACGCAGGTTCTGCGTCAGGAAGGTTTCCCACTTGTACGTGGTGCGCTGGCCGTTGAAGTTCGACGGCGCGTACCAGTCGGAGTAGAAGCTCGACTGTCCGCCGACCGGCTGAACCACGTTGATGTTGTACCCGGCCAGTACTGCTCCGGCGTCGGTCTCGTGCTCCCAGCCCGAGATGTCCGACGTGGCGCGCAGGCCGTCGAGCAGGTAGACGACGCGGTTGGTGTTGCCGTCCGCGGCTCGCCAGACGCGGCTCTTGATCGGGCCCATGCTCGAGTCCGTCCAGACGTCGATGGCATTGCCGTCGAAGGCAGCGTTGGCGGTTGCGCCGCCACCCGCTACAGCCAAGCCCAGTGGCAGGACCATCGCCATCAGCATGGACGTGGCGGCGCGGCGTCCCCATGACCCCGCTCGCTTGTCTGCCCCACGCCTGTCCTCGGACCGGCTCTTCCATCTACCCAGCATGCACTCGACCTCTCAGCTGCTTCGTCGTCACATCGGTTACGCAATCAACGATTGATCTCGCAAGTTCATCACGTACGAGCCCGACCCAGGGTCTGGCGCATACATATCCTCCGCACATATCGCACGAAGTACGTCGTCCGTTACAGGATCGAGACAGCTCATCTTGGCGTCGACACCGAATCGGCGCAACCCGGTGATCTTCTCGTGTCCTGACGGCTAATTATCGGCTTTCAATACCGGAGCCGGTAAATCGCATCGCTGTATTTCGTACTTCGGCACTCGATCGAATCGATATCCGGCGTAGAAGAAGGACCGTTTGACATTTCGGACGAACAGATCCTTCGTCAGGGGCGCTCGATACGACGTCAACAATTCGACGGTATCGGGGCAGGTCAACGCCACCTGAGCTTCGGTGACCCAGTCCTCGTCCATGTACCAAGGGAGGAACGGATGGACGGCGACGAGTCCGAGATCGGCCACCACCCAGTCCGGATACAGGTTCTTGTCGTGCCCGATCCGGCCGTTCTCGAGTCGCTCGGTGTGCGAAGCCAACGGGTACGCCAAACCCATCTGATCGATGACCCGCACGTCGAGGCCGACGTTCATGCTCGTCATTCCGAGGTTGAGGAAGTAAACGGTGTGACCGAAACCACCCTCGGGGATGGGTAACGGTGGCGGAACGACGTCCCAGTAGGTGAATTGCGCCGACGGCAGCAGCAGGCCTCCGTCTGGGGTGGCCTCGATCGCCTCGACCATCGCTCGCATCCGCGGATAGTCGAGATAATCGGCGGCCAGGATCGGATGGGCATGCCCGGTGTTGAGTGAATAGAAGGCCCGTTCGTCGACGATGCCACTCCGACCGACGATCGAGCCCGTCGGCATACCCGTCGTATTCGCGGCCGCGACTGCCCAGACGACGATGCCACCCCAAACGACGAGGTCGGCGAAGAATACTGCCGCCGCCCGGTCCTTGGACCAGCGTGTCGGTAGGGCAACGGGCAACACGGAAATCGGCAACAACAGTGTGAACAACGCCGGCAGCAATGTTCGCCCGTGCATGAAATCGCCGCCGACGCGAATGGCGTACACGGCGAGGACGAGTCCACTGATCAATGCGAATACGACAACGGCGGTGGGTGTCCGCAGCGCTGCGAGCCAACCGCCGAGTGAGCGGGGCAACGACACTCGAACTCGCGACATCGACAGCGCCGCTCCGACCACCAGGAGTACGAGCGGCAACCACAGCAGGTACGGCCCCACCAGGTTGGACAGGTAAGCGAACCCCTGCGACCACTTGGCTCCGCCGGCATCCTTGGACACGGCCGTGTTGGGGTACGGCAGGCCGTAATAGCCCATGCGCCAGATCTGATAAGCCACCGGAACCGCTCCGGCGACGGCGAACACACGGAACCTGGACAGCCAGCTCTGCGGTGCCAGGAAGACCATCGCCAGAGCGAAGACCGCCACGATGGACAGCTCTGGACGCACCAGCGGGCCGAGACCCGCGAAGAAGGCCAGGAAGAGCAGCTCGACGCCACCGCCGCGGCGCTGCCCCCAGCGGACCATCAGCAACCACAGGGTCGCCAACCAGAAGATCACCAGGCAGGTCTCGAGCCCGGAGGTTGCGAAGTCACGGGCGGGAGGCACCGCGATGTAGACCAGCACGCCTGCCGGGAGGAACAGTGTCCGCGTGGCAGTGCGACCCCGAAGGGCGAACGTGCCGATCATCGCAATGACGACGGCAGCGGTGGAGAGCACGAGAGCGATCGTCAGCACCACGTACTCGAGGCGTCCCTCGCTCAGCCAACTGCCCGCGTACACCAGGTAGGTCCAGATGGTGCTGGTGTTGGTCTCGACCCGCTCGCCTGCGTTGAACACGGGGCCGTTGCCGGCTAGCAGGTTGCGGACCGTACGCAGGACGATCAGACCGTCGTCGGCGATCCAGCGACGTTCCCACGCACCCCAGAGGAACAACGCTCCGGCGACCACGGTCCCGACCCAGAAGACAGGCCTGGTGATCGATCCCCGAGCGGAGTTCTCCTCCCCCGTATCTCGCTGGTCAGGCGAGGTAGACAGCGACACCAACCACTCCGATCCACGCTATGGCGAGTAGCTGCAGAACCCTGTCTCCCAACGCGATCTCTTCGGGTTCGCCGGCCTCGCCGCCATCGACATCCACTGCGTATCGCAGGATTGCGATGGTAAACGGAATCATCGAGATGGCGAACCAGTTGGCACCCGTGCCCGCATCCTCCTGGAAGGCCCACAGGCCGTAGCAGATGACGACGGCCGTCGCCGACAGCGTCCAGACGAATCGCAAGTAGGTAGTCGTGTAGTTCTCGAGCGACTTCCGGATCTTCGCGCCGGTCCGTTCGGCGAGCTGCAGCTCCGCGTAGCGCTTACCGGCCGCCATGAACAGCGATCCGAACGCCATGATCAGCAGGAACCACTGCGACAGCGGAATCGACGCGGCGACCCCACCGGCGATGGCACGCAGCAGGAATCCCGAGGAGACGATGCAGATGTCGAGCACGGCCTGGTGCTTGAGGCCGAAGCAGTACGCCAGCTGAATGGCGATGTAGACGCCGATGACCAGAGCGAGCTTCCAGTTCGCGATGAACGAGAGGCCGATCGCGAGACCGAGTGAGACGACCGCCATCGCATAGGCGATATTGACGGGCAGTACGCCCGCGGCGATCGGCCGGAACCGCTTGGTGGGGTGCGCGCGGTCGGCTTCGACGTCCAGGGCGTCATTGACCAGGTAAACCCCGGACGCGGCAAAGCAGAACACGATGAATGCGAGCGCAACGGAGAGCAGCACGTCGGGGTCGGTGACCGAGCCCGCCGCCAGCGGCGCAGCCAGCACCAGAACGTTCTTGACCCACTGACGCGGGCGCAGCGCCTTGACGATGCCGTCCGCCAGATTCTTCGGCGGTGCGCCTACGGGTGCGGCATCCTCGCTCATTTGTCTCCTTCGAACTTCACGACGGCCGCAGCCGTCAACGCGCCGAGTGCCGATCCGGCCAGCACATCGGTGGGGTAATGGACTCCGAGCACCAAGCGCGAGAGCAACATGGGTGGGACGAGGACCGCCGGTAACGGTAGCCCGGTCACGCGGCCGAGGAGAACCGCGGCCGCTGTGGTGGATGTCGCATGCGAGGACGGGAAGCTCAGCTTGCTGGGCGTCGAGACGTTGATGCGCACGGCCGGGTCGTGTGGACGCGGCCGCCGCACGATGCGTTTGATGACGATCGACGCAGCATGGGAGCCGACGGCCCCGACGGCCACCGACGCCCATTGCCGCCTCCGCGGCGGGTCCAATGCAGCGCCTATGCCGGCGATCGCCACCCAGCCGAGGGCGTGTTCGCCGAAGTGGGACATCCCGCGCGCGACGGCGATCGCTCCGGGGCCGCTTCCGACGGTGCTCTGCACCTTCTCGAGGATTCTGACTTCCGTCGCCGCCTCGGTCTGGCCTTTACGCCTGGTAACGAAAGACACGTTCCCACGTTTCCTTACTGGTCAGGTGCGGCACGGCATCACGGTATCGAGCTTTGAGGGCGGGGAATTCCGCTGCCAGCTGCTTGCGCAACGACAGTGCTTCCTTGAGCAACGCCGCGGCCTGCGCGCGGTCCCGCTTGCGGTAGACGACGCCCCGGCCGTCGGCGGTGGTGACGGTGACGCCGTCCACCTGGGAGAGCAGGAACCAGCGGGCGTCGAGGGTCGGCACGTTGAGCTGCGGTCGGTCGTGGTGCTGCTCGTGTGCGGGTTTGACGTTGTGCAGCAAGCCCTTTGCCAGACGCCGCACCTTGGAGATCGGGTTGGTCGGCTCGCCGACGGCACCGACCTCTTCCCCCGAGGCGAGCGGCAGCTGCGTGGAACTGCCGACGACGACGGCATCCGGGAATTCCTTGCGCAGTGCGTGCACAGTCTGGAGCGCCGTGGGCAGAATCTCGAGGATATTCTCCGGTCCGGCCAGGAAGTCGCGGATGGCGAGGTTCTGGATGGCGACCGTCGAGTATTCGAGACACAGCAGGTGTTTGACGGTGGCCTTGACGGTGTCGAGCACGAGGCTCTTGCCGTCGCCCGGCATGTGCAGTGCCGCGACCACCAGGCGGTTGCGTAGGTGGAAGTACGCCTGCCAGTCGATGGCGTCGTCCTTGTCACTCCACGCCATGTGCCAGATCGCCGCACCCGGCAGGGTCACCGTCGGGTAGCCCGCTTCCCTTGCGCGCAAGCCGTATTCGGCGTCGTCCCACTTGATGAACAGCGGCAGTGGTTGCCCGAGCTCCTCCGCGACCACACGCGGAATCATGCACATCCACCACCCGTTGTAATCCACGTCGATGCGCCGGTGCAGCAGCTTGCTGGTGCGCAGCGGATCCTCGGAGAAGTCGTGGTCGTACTCGACGTTCTGCGCGCCGGTCCACATGAAGTTGCTGCGGTCGATCACTTCGCCCATGACGTGCAGGTGGCTACGCGCCTGCAGGTTGAGCATCTGTCCGCCGACAAGCGTGGGAACCTTCGCGAAGCGCGACATCGCCAGCGCCCGCAGAATCGAGTCGGGTTCGATCTCGATGTCGTCGTCCATGAACAGAATGTGTTGGCACGCAGTGTTGTTCAGCGCCTCGTACATGATGCGGCTGTAGCCGCCGGAACCGCCGAGGTTGGCCTGATCGTGGATGGCGAGTCGCCCGCCGAGGGCTGCTGCGGCCTCGTCGAAGCCCGGCTCGTCCTTCGCCTTGCGGGTGCCCTGATCGGGCATGATGACGGCCTGGATCACATCGAGCACCAGCGGATCGGAGCCAAGGGCGACAAGGGCTTTGACGGCGTCGGTCGGGCGATTGAAGGTGGGGATACCGACCGCGACGGTCGCCTCACCGGGAGCCTCGACCGGCGCGTACCAACCCGCACTCTCGAGGACGACCTCGGAGTCGGAGGTGATGTCGAACCAGATCCAGCCGCCGTCCTCGAAAGGGCCGAGGTCGATCAGAAACTCTTGCGCTGCATCGCCGTCCATGGCCTCGCGGCCTTCGACGTGAATGCGCGACGCGTCGGCCTTGGACCGGTAGACGTCGATTCGGCAGTGTCCGGAGACCTCGACGCGCAGCACCACGGACGTCAGGGTGCTGTAGCGCCGCCAGTAGCTCGCCGGAAAGGCATTGAAGTAGGTGCAGAACGAGACCTCGGACTCGGCACCGATCGTCACCGAGGTGCGCGAGAGCGAGTGTGCGCGTTTGGCGTTGGTGGTCGCTTCTTCGAGGTAGAGCGTGCGCACGTCGAGCGGTTCACCCGAGCGGGGCAGCAGTACCCGCTGCAACAGCGACTTTCCGAGGACGGGCACGACGTCTGCTACGCCGTCCGCGAGCAGGTGCTTGGCGGTCATTTGTCACCTGCCAGCGGCGTGCCGGTCTCGAAGTGTGGAGCCAGGGTGTTGTCGTACATGTTCAGTGCGCTGGCGATGGCCATGTGCATGTCGAGGTACTGGTAGGTGCCGAGCCTGCCACCGAACAGCACTCCGCTCGAGGCCGCTTCGGCTTTGGCCCGGTCGCGGTAGGCCTCGAGCTTGGCGCGGTCGTCGGGGGTGTTGATCGGGTAGTACGGCTCGTCGCCGCTCTTCGCGAACCGGGAGAACTCACGCATGATGACCGTCTTGTCGGTCGGGTAATCCCGTTCGGGGTGGAAGTGCCGGAACTCGTGGATGCGAATGAACGGCACGTCGCTGTCGTTGTAGTTCATCACCGGGGTGCCCTGGAAGTCGCCGGTGGGAAGAACTTCGGTCTCGAAGTCGATGGTGCGCCAACCCAATTCGCCCTCGGAGTAGTCGAAGTAGCGATCCAGCGGGCCGGTGTAGACGATCGGGGCGTCGGGGCTCTCGGCCACGAGCTCGGCCTTGACGTCGAACCAGTCGGTGTTCAACCGGACCTCGATGTTCTCGTCACGCGTCATGTTCTCGAGCCACGCGGTGTAGCCGTCGACCGGCAGGCCCTCGTAGGTGTCGTTGAAGTAGCGGTTGTCGAAGGTGTAGCGCACCGGCAACCGGGTGATGTTGCCTGCGGGCAGTTCCTTCGGATCGGTCTGCCACTGCTTGGCGGTGTAGTCCCGGATGAACGCCTCGTACAGCGGACGCCCGATCAGCGAGATCGCCTTCTCCTCGAAGTTCTGCGCGTCCTTGGAGTCGAACTCGCTGGACTGCTCCTCGATCAACGCACGGGCCTCGGCGGGTGAGAAGAACTTTCCGAAGAACTGCGAGATCAGACCCAGGCCCATCGGGAACTGGTACGACTGTCCGCCGTGCAGCGCGAAGACGCGGTGCTGGTAATCGGTGAAGTCGGTGAACTGGTTGACGTAATCCCACACCCGCTTGTTCGACGTATGGAACAGATGTGCGCCGTACTTGTGGATCTCGATACCAGTCTCGGGCTCGGCCTCGGAGTACGCATTGCCACCGAGGTGATGCCGACGATCCAGCACCAGAACACGCTTGCCGAGCTGGGACGCCGCCCGTTCGGCCACGGTCAGGCCGAAGAACCCGGATCCGACGACGATCAAGTCGTAGCGGCCGGTCGCGGAGGCGTCGGAAGAGGTGGTCTCGGAGCTCACAGCAGTCACGGGCAACCAGGGTATCCGACGATCGTGACCGGCTTACCCCGCCAGGCGTCGGAGCAGGTACGTGTCCATCACCCAGCCGTGCGTCGCTTTGACGTCGTCGCGGGAGCGGCGGATGTCGGCGAGCACGTCGTCGAGCGGCCCCGCCACCAGCTTTTCGTCGACGGTCCCCAGATTCGCACCCCAATGAATGCCCCACCCCGTGCCGGTCAGCGCACTGCAGGCCAGATTGCCGTCGAGCATGACCACGAGATTGTCCAGTCCGGCGGCGACGTCGCTCGCGAGGTTCCTGCCGGTGGTGATCACGATCGGTCCCCCGATGCGGTTGAGCACCAGCCGGTGACTCGCAGCCAGCATCGACACACTGGATATGCCCGGTGTGACATCGAACTCGATGTTGTCGCGCAGCGCAGCCAACCGCTCTACGACGCGGATGGTGCTGTCGTAGAGCGCCGGGTCGCCCCAGACGAGGAATCCGACGACGGTGCCCTCGGCGAGACCGTCGAGCACCTGGGCGTACGCGCGGGCGCGGGCGTCGTGCCAATCGAGGACGGCGTTCTCGTACTGCCGGGGTGACCGGTCGCGCGGGGGGTCGGGCACCTCGATCACCCGGTAGCTGCCGCCGTGGTGACGCTCGAGCAGTGCCTGCCTGGCGGCACCGAGATCGCCGACGGACGCGCCCTTGTCGGCCACGATGAACACGTCCACGGCCCGCAGCTTCTCGACGGCCTGCACCGTCACCTGATCCGGGTGTCCCCCGCCGATGCCGACCAGATGGATCTTCACGAGCGGTCCCGGCACGCGTCGTACAGGTGGGATTCGACGGCGATGCGTCGGGACAGGGCAGGCCCCACCAGAATCACCGCCGCCTGACGCAGACCTTCTGCTTCCACCTGATCGGCGATATCGGCCAGGGTGCCGCGCAGAATCAGCTCGTCCGGCTTGCTGGCATGGAAGACGACCACGGCGGGGCAGTCCGCGCCGTAGAACTCGGTGAGTTCGTCGGCGATGATTCGGGTGCGGGTGATCCCCAGGTGCAACGCCAGCGTGGCGCGGGTGGCGGCGAAATTCTTCAGCGCCTCGGTGTCGGGCATCGCCGTCGATCTGGCCTGCGCGCGGGTGAGCACCACCGACTGCGTCACCTCGGGGACCGTCAGCTCGACGCCGAGCGAGGCCGCCGCGGCGGCGTAGGCCGGCACGCCGGGGGTGACGTCCCAGGGCACGCCTGCGGCGTCGAGTCGGGCGGACTGCTCTGCCAGCGCGGAATACAGGGAGGGATCGCCGGAGCACAGCCGGGCGACGTCATCCCCGCGCTCGTGGGCAGCGACCAGTTCGGCCGTGATGGCGTCGAGGTCGAGTTTCGCGGTGTCGACCAGGCGGGTACCGGCCGCGCAGTGCGCCAGAACCGCGTCGTCGATGTAGGTGCCGGCGTAGACGCACACCGGGCTGGTTCGTAGGAACTCGACGGCCCGCAGCGTGAGTAGGTCCGCAGCACCTGGCCCGGCTCCGATGAAGTGCACAGTCACAGCGAGAAGGTTAGGTCACGCGTCCGACGCGCCGCGCCGCCGCAGCTTCCCGACTGTGGCTAACTGTCAAGCTAAGGTTTAGCCTTGTGTCTGGTGGGACTCATGTTGCTGATGTTATTTGTGTGGTTCAGCAACCGAGGTCCTACGACGCGTACCTACCAACAATCAGGGAGTACCGCCTTGCCGAACCGTCGAACGAAGCCGTCGATCGTTCTCGGTGCTGTCGCATTGCTCGCCGTCGCGACCCCTTTTGCGGTCGCGGGGCTGACAGACAGCACGACTACCGGAGTTCGACCGGCCAACGAAACAACCCCGGTCAGCGTGCCGACGAAGATCGTCGAGACCGCACTGAGCTCAGCACCGGACATCGTGATTCCGCTGCAGGAGCTCACCGGCCTGCCGCTGCCCGATCTGCGGCTCTCCGATCTGAAGTACCTGCCGCTGCCGGACTCCATCGTGATCCCGCCGATCGAGATTCCTGACATTCCGGGCCTCACGACGCCGGTACCGGGCGGCGCAACCGCGCAGGCCCCGATTCCCAGGATGGACGCCTCGGCACCGGTGAACCCTGAAGCTGCCGACCCCACCGGTCCTCCGCTCGGTGCCGCGGTCAAGGAAATCTCGCAGGACACCCCGTTCAGCATGGTGGCGCTGGCCTCCGAGCAACTGAACGGCGCGACCGCTCAGGTTCGCCGCCAACTCGAAGACGGCTCCTGGGGCCCGTGGCTGGGAACCTCACCGGTGGACACCACGGCAAGCGACGCCGTTCCCACTGCGGAAAAGCAGGGCACCGAGCCGATCTTCGTCGGACTGACCAACGCGGTGCAGGTGTTGCTGACGCCACTGACGAGCAGCGCAGCTCCCGAAAGCTTCGCGACGCCTCCGGTTCCCGAGGTCCCGGTCGTCGAGATACCCGCCGCTGACGTTCCGGCCGCTGCTCCCGCCGCTGCGGAACAGCCTCTCGGCTACACCCCGGCGTCGGCGAGTAAGCCACTGCGCCAGCAAGACCCGGCACCGCTCGATCCGGCCGCACAGGATCCCGCTGCACCCGAGCCTGCACCGGCAGATCCGGCAGCGGATCCGGGCCAGGCGAATTCCGCCGAGCAGTTGGCTGCAGCCGTCGACGACATCAGTGCCGTCCTCATCACCCCCGGCACATCGCCCGTCGACTCGGCATTGAGCGACATCGCCACTCCTGTTGCCGGTGACGCGGGCCCCAAGGTCATCACCCGCGCACAGTGGGGTGCCGACGAGTCGATCCGTTGTGCCACACCGACGATCGACGACTTCATCGGCGGTGCCACCGTGCACCACACCGCAGGCAGCAACGACTACTCGAAGTCGGAATCGGCCGAGATCGTCCGTGCCATCTACGCGTACCACGCGCAGACGCTCGGCTGGTGCGACATCGGCTACAACGCAATCGTCGACAAGTACGGCCAGATCTTCGAGGGTCGCGCCGGTGGACTGGACAAGCCGGTTCAGGGTGCACACGCAGGCGGATTCAACGAGAACACCGTCGGTGTCGCCATGATGGGCGACTATTCCAGCGAGGATCCCTCGCAGGAAACCGTCGACTCCGTCGGCAAGTTCCTGGGATGGCGACTCGGCAATGCCGGTCTCGATCCGAAGGGCACCACCACGATGACTTCCGAGGGAACGGATTTCACGTTCGTCGGCAAGGGCAGGACCATCGACCTGCCGGTCATCTTCGGGCACCGCGACGTCGGCAACACCGAATGCCCCGGTGACGCCGGGTACGCACGCCTCGGGGAGATCCGTGAGATCGCCGCAGCCAATCTCGGCGGCGGAGAAGCCCCGGTGGAAACACCGGACACGACCGACACGGCTCCCGATACCGCGGCGACCGACCCGGCACCGTCACGTCCGGGCACCGACGTCAGTTCCGCTCTGGGCGAGAACATCCCGGCTCTCGTCGCCGAGTTGCAGCGGTTGGCGTCGACGAGTCCCGTCGCGCAGAAGTGGCTCTCCTCGGGCGGTGAAACCGGCGCGCTGGGCGTGCCGGTGAGCGGCCTGGTGCAGGTGAGCGGCGGCCGTGAGAAGGCGCAGTTCGCCAACGGCGAGATCATCACCAACATGGCCGGTCAGGCTGTGGCCGTCATCGGCAAGATCTTCCAGCAGTACGTGCAGCAAGGTGGCGTCGACGGTGTGCTCGGTCTGCCGCTCACCGACGAGTTCCGGGTGCCGGAGGGCTTCCGAACCGATTTCGAGAACGGTTCGCTGATCTTCAACGAGCTCACCGGAATCGTCACCACGGTGATCAAGACGTACAACGACACGTACAACGAGCAGATGCAGAACCCCGTGGCGGCGCCGGTCGAGCCGGCACCAGCACCGGAGCCTGCACCGGCGGGCTGACAGTAGAACGACGGACATTCGAACGACGAGGGCCGAGTCACCGTGGTGACTCGGCCCTTGTCGTGTGTGGCGAAGTGCGGCGTCACCACCAACGTTCGAGAACCCGCGCCACTCCGTCGTCTGCATTGGTGACGGTCACTTCGTTCGCGGCGGCCACGGCGGCCGGATGCGCGTTGCCCATGGCGACACCGAGGCCGACCATCGTCAGCATCGGAACGTCGTTGGGCATGTCCCCGAAGGCGACGATGTCTGCCACGTCCACAGACAGGGTCTCGGCGACCTTGGCCAGGCCCGATGCCTTTGTGACGCCGGGGGCCGACAGTTCGATCAGCCCGTTGTCGGTGGAGAAGGTCAGGTCGGCGCGGCCGGAGATCAGCGGCGAGAGAACGTTGGCCATGTGGCCGCTGGTCGATCCCGACAGCCGGATCAGCAACTTGACCGCGGGGACGTCGACGACGTCGTCCTCGGACATCTCGACGTTGTCGGGGTTGAGCCACGCGTGCTCGTATCCGGGAGAGCTCACGAACTGGGGCGTGGCCGCGTCGTGCGCCGACCGTCCGACACGCTCGGCCGCGAGACCGCAGCCGGGCAGCGCGCGGTAGGCAACCTCGGCCAGCCACTGCAGCGTCTCGACATCGAGGGTCTCGGCGCTGAGCACTCGGTCGGTGGCCGCGTCGTAGATGACCGCGCCATTGGCGCACACCGACATCGGCGCGTACCCGAGCCCGTCGACGACGGGGTGGATCCACCGCGGCGGCCTGCCGGTGGACAGCACGAACGGCACTCCGTCCGCGACGACGGCAGCAACAGCACGCTTGGTGCGTTCGCTGACTCGTTCGTGCTGGTCGAGCAGGGTGCCATCGACATCGCTGGCAACGAGTCGGGGGGCGAGGCGAGTGGTGTTCGGCGCGTTGGTCATCGTGACGTCATTCTGCCCTAGTGTCGAAGGACCCTGTTTTCGACATGCACGTCTTCGATGTGGAAGGAACGGTAGATGACATCCGTGAACCGTCAGATCCGCTTGGCTCAGCGGCCCGTGGGGCGTCCCGACGAGTCGACGTGGGATCTCACCGAGGAACCCATCCCCACCCCGGGCGACGGTGAATTCGTCGTCACCGTCGACTACGTCTCCCTCGATCCCGCCATGCGCGGTTGGCTCAACGATGCGCGCTCGTACGTACCTCCCGTCGGCATCGGTGAGGTGATGCGTGCTCACGCCGTCGGCCGTGTCCTGGAGTCGCGACATCCCGATTATGCTGTGGGCGAGGTTGTTTCGGGCTCGTTCGGCGTCACCGAGCATGCGATCTCGGACGGGTCGGGGGTACAGAAGGTCGACGAAT
This sequence comes from Rhodococcus sp. NPDC078407, assembly GCF_044542515.1. Classification (NCBI taxonomy): domain Bacteria; kingdom Bacillati; phylum Actinomycetota; class Actinomycetes; order Mycobacteriales; family Nocardiaceae; genus Rhodococcus; species Rhodococcus sp. NPDC078407. The sequence continues at coordinate 29,385 of NZ_JBITUQ010000035.1, forward strand.
CGATCGCGCCTGCGCCGACGTGGCTCGGAGCCCTCGGTTTCCCGGGATTGACGGCGTATTTCGGCCTGATGGACGTCGGCAAGCTCACCGAAGGCGATACCGTCGTCATCTCGGGGGCCGCCGGAGCCGTCGGCAGCATTGCCGGCCAGATCGCGAAGGCCAAGGGGGCCACTGTGATCGGCATCGCCGGCGGACCCGAGAAGTGCGCGTGGCTCACCGAGGAACTGGGCTTCGACGCAGCCATCGATTACAAGAACGAGTCGGTGTACAAGAGCCTCAAAGCGGCCGCACCCAAAGGTATCGACGTCTACTTCGACAACGTCGGCGGCGAAATTCTCGACGCAGCTCTCTCACGGCTGCGCAAGGGAGCGCGAGTGGTGTTGTGCGGAGCCATCTCCGGCTACAACGCCACCGAACCGCAGCCCGGGCCCGCGCACTATTTGTCCCTGCTCATCAACCGCGCGTCGATGACCGGGTTCATCATCTTCGACTACCTGGACCGCCTCCAAGAGGGTGTCGACGCTCTGTCGGAGCTGCTCACCAGCGGCAAGATGACGGCGCGCGAGCAGATCGAGATCGGCGGTGTCCCCGCCTTCGGTTCGACGCTCAATCTGCTGTTCGACGGTGCCAACACCGGCAAACTCGTCCTCGAGGTCGGCGAACGGACGCACGACTCGGAATTATGAGGGCGTCTCGTTCGTTGGACTCCACGTATCGACCGATAGAGAACTAGGAGAGCACATGTCTGCAGCCACCGAAACCGCCATCCTCGCCGGAGGGTGCTTCTGGGGAGCCGAGGAGCTCGTCCGCAAGCTTCCGGGAGTGGTCTCCACCCGCGTCGGGTACACCGGCGGCGAAGTTCCGAACGCGACGTACCGCAACCACGGCAACCACGCCGAGGGACTCGAGGTCGTCTACGACCCCACCCAAACGACATACCGGGATCTGCTCGAGTTCTTCTTCCAGATCCACGATCCGTCGACCAAGAACCGTCAGGGCAACGACATCGGTGCCAGCTACCGATCGGCCATCTTCTACCTGAACGACGAGCAGAAGCGCATCGCCGAGGACACCATCGCCGACGTCGACGCATCGGGCCTGTGGCCGGGCAAGGTCGTCACCGAGGTCACCCCGGCAGGCGACTTCTGGGAGGCCGAGCCCGAGCATCAGGACTACCTGCAGAAGTACCCCGAGGGATACACCTGCCACTGGGTACGTCCGGACTGGAAGCTGCCGCGTCGCGCCAACGCCTGACCTGAGCGGCTGCGCCGCATGTGCACGAGGAGCCTGCGGTCGTTCCGCAGGCTCCACTGCGCCTGCGGTCGTTCCGCAGGCTCCACTGCGATCTCGTAGCCTGCTACGAGGTTTCGCTCACATGGGTCAGCCCGGCAGATCGGACATGTCGAGGACGAACCTGTAGCGAACGTCGTTGGCCGCCAACCGATCGAAGGCCTCGTTCACCCGGGCGGACGGCATCGTCTCCACGTCGGCGACGATGCCGTTCTCGCCGCAGAAGTTCAGTAGATCCTGGGTGTAGCGGCGTCCGCCACTGCCCGCCGACGCCAGACTCTTTCGGCCGATCAGCAGGTCGATGAAATCGACCGTCGTGGATCCGAGGTAGCCGACGATGCACAGAGTTCCGTCGAGAGCGAGCGTGTTCAGGTAGGGCGCAAGATCTTGCTCGACGGGCACGCAGTCGATGATCAGATCCAGCGCGCCGGTCTGCTCGGCCATCTCGGCTTCGTCGGTGGACACGACGACGTGATGAGCTCCCAACTTCCTCGCGTCGGCGACTTTCGCTGCGCTGGTGGTGAATACGGTGACCTCCGCGCCCAGAGCGCGTCCCAGCTTGACCGCGAGATGACCGAGCCCGCCGATCCCGGCAACACCGAGGCGAACTCCCGGCCCGACATTCCACCGGCGTAACGGCTCCCATACGGTGATGCCGGCGCACATCAGCGGTGCCACCGCGGCCGGATCCAGATTGTCCGGGCGGTGATAGACGAACCGATCTCGAACCACGTACTCATCGGAATACGCACCGCGCGTGGTCGATCCATCGTGCCGGTCGCGGCCACCGTAGGTCAGCGTCGGGAACTCCCGACAGAAGTTCTCCTGCCCTGCCGCGCACATGTCGCACGTCCCGCACGAGTCGACGATGTTCCCCACGGCCACCGCGTCGCCGACGGCGAATGCCGTTACTGCGGAGCCGATCTCGGTCACTTCACCGACGAACTCATGCCCGGGAACCATCGGGAAGTCTCCGGCAGTTCGCGTCGAATGCAGGTCGGTGTGGCAGACCCCGCAGTACGTCACTCGCACAGCAACGTCGTCGGCGCGAAGATCCCGCCGATCGAAGGTCCACTGCTCCAGTGGCGCGGTCTTGTCGACAGCTCGATACCCGGTGGTCGTTCGCATGTGTATCCCCTTCAGAAGTAACCAACTGGTTGGAAACGTAGTCGAAGTATTGCAGCTTTTCAACCAACCAGTTGGAAATGTAGGCTTTCCGCATGGGAGATTCGACGGCTACCCGCGCTCGACTGCTGACTGCCGCCACCGAGGAGTTCGCCACGCACGGCATCGCCGGGGCCCGGGTGGACCGAATCGCAGCGGCGGCCGCGTCGAACAAGTCGTTGATCTACAGCTACTTCGGCAACAAGGACACGCTATTCGACATCGCCTTCGACACGCGCGTGGACACCGACATCGCCGAGATCCCCTTCACCCCGGACGACCTGCCGGGCTACGCGGAAAAGCTGTACGACATGTACCTCGGCGACCCCATGTTGGTACGCCTGCTGACGTGGGCGCGGCTCGAACGGACCCCGGTAGGACCCCTGTTCGACCGCAGGCCGGACCACGACGATGTGAAATTCGCGATGATCGCCGACGCTCAACGCGCCGGACTGCTCGTCGACGACGTGGACGCCGCCGATATCTGGGCGATGCTGATCGCGATGGCCGGCACTTGGGCACAGGCAGCCATCATCCACACCGCCGACCGCAGCGAACCCGAGGCGGACCACAATCGGCGTCGAGCAGCGCTTGCCGTCACAGTGCGGCGGGCGTTCTGTCGCTACGAGTAGGTACTGGTGACCGCAATGTCGTAACAGGGTCGAACTACCGCGCACATGAGGACCCGACTTGCGACACTGATTCGGTGACCTCCGACAGAACCCCTCGGTCGATGGCCGAAGTCCTTCGTTCACCGCGCTTCTGGCTCGCGCCGATCCTCGTCGTCTCGGTATTGATGTCCTTTCTCGCTGCCCTGTATCTGGGTGGTGTTCTCGATCCGCGCGGCAACTTGCACGACCTGCCCATCGCGATCGTCAACCAGGACGAGGGCGACACGCTCGCGGGCGAGCAACGCAATATCGGCAACGAGATCGTCGACGGGTTGATCCAGAACGTCGACCCCGAGAAGGTCGACTTCCAGGAAGTGGGCCCGGCTCAGGCCGAATCGCTGCTGTCCACGGCCCAGGTCTACGGCTCCATCGTCATCCCCAGTGATTTCACCAAGAGGATGGGAATCCTGGCGCAGGCGAGTGTGATTCCCGGAGATGTCGAAAAGCCGATCATCACGGTCTACACCAATCCCCGAGCAGGCAGTTTCGGGATGTCACTCGTGACAGGGGTCGCCACTCCTGCATTCGAGTCGGTGAATCAGACCGTGGGCGAACAGGTATCCGAGCAGGTACGTCAGGAGCTCGGCGACACTCCCTTGGCCGGCGCGAGCGCACTGACGCTGGCAGAGCCGATCAATGTCATTGTCGCCCAACACGACCCACTGCCCGACGGTACCGGCGGCGGTCTGTCGGCGTTCTATTACGCGCTTCTGCTCGTCCTGGCAGGATTCACTGGCGCGACCATCGTGAGCACTCTCGTCGACGGGCTGCTCGGATTCACTCCCACCGAAATAGGACCGAAGTACATCCACCGCGGACCCACACGGATAAGTCGATTCCAGACCTTGCTCGTCAAATGGCTCGTGATGTTCGTTCTCGCCATGCTGGTGTCCGGTCTGTATCTGCTGATCAGCCACCTACTCGGTATGCCCATCACCCATGCGTGGACGCTGTGGATGTACGGCGCATTCGCGATCACCGCCGTCGGAATCACGGCGGTGGCGGTGATGTCTGCGTTCGGTACCGCCGGGTTGCTGGTCAACCTGATTGTCTTCATCATTCTGGCGCTGCCGTCGTCGGGCGGCACGATTCCTCTCGAAGCGAGCCCACCGGTCTTCACCTGGCTGGCGCAGTTCGAGCCGATGCACCAGATCTTCCTCGGCACCCGATCGATCCTGTACTTCAACGCCTCGCCCGACGCCGGCCTGCTGCATTCGGTGGGTATGACGTCGCTCGGGCTGCTCATCGGGCTCGGGTTCGGCCTGGCATTCACCCTTCTCTACGACCGTAAGGGCCTCGACCGAGGCCTCGATTCACCTCTTGCCCGCAGCTGACGCCGGTACACTCGATCCAATGCTTGCTGTGAATACGGCCGGGCGGGTCGCACCCCGGCGCGCCTTCCACGCTTACCTCGACGTCGCCATCGTCGTTCTCGTACTTGTGGGCACCAATCTGATCGCGCACTTCACCACGGTGTGGGCCAGTATTGCGACGGTTCCGATCGCCGCTGTTCTGCTGGTCGTCCTGGCGAACCGTCGTGGTCTGGGTTGGGCCGAACTCGGACTGTCTCCGAAGCAGTGGAAGACCGGTTCGCTGTACGCACTAGGAGCCGTCGGGGTCGTCCTCACCGTCGTCGCGATCGGCGCGTTGTTGCCACTCACTCGGCCCTTCTTCATGGCCGATCGATATGCGACCGTGTCCGCCGCCATCGTTGCATCGATGATCGTCATCCCGCTCCAGACCGTCATCCCAGAAGAACTCGCGTTCCGCGGGGTGCTGCACGGCACGCTGGGCCGCATCTACGGCGCACGGGGCGTGTTCGCTGCGGGGTCGCTTCTGTTCGGTCTGTGGCACATCGCGTCCTCGCTCGGCCTCACGGCAGGCAACGTGGGGCTCAGCGGATTCCTCGGCGGTGGACTGTTCGGGCAGATCGTCGGAATTGCACTGGCCGTCGTCGCCACTGCGGCAGCGGGCGTGGTGTTCACGTGGCTGAGAAGCCGCAGCGGCAGTCTCATCGCACCCATCGCCCTGCACTGGTCGTTGAACGGACTCGGCGCACTGGCGGCCGCCCTCGTGTGGCACGCGTCGGTGAGCTGACGGTCTTGAAAGAGGACCTGCATGAGTATCTGCGCATCGCGCGCAAGAACATGCTGTGGAAACTCGACGGCCTCACCGAATACCAAAAGCGCCGACCGATGACGCCGACCGGCACCAACCTGTTGGGCATGATCAAGCACCTGGCGATAGTCGAGTACGGCTACTTCGGCCTGACTTTCGGGCGCGAGTTTCCGGCCAGGTTCGCGGAACTGGAGGCATCGGCCATTGCCCGACTCAATGCCGATATGTGGGCCACGGCCGATGAGTCGTCCGAGTCCATCGTCGACCTGTACCGCGAAGCCTGGGTGCACGCCGACAAGACAATCGATGCTCTCGAGTTGAATTCGTTGGGCCGCGTGCAGCATTGGCCGGCGGACAAGCAAGAAGTGACGTTGCATCGTGTGCTGGTGCACCTGTGCATCGAAACGAATCGACATGCCGGGCACGCGGACATAATTCGTGAACTCATCGACGATTCCGTGGGACTGCGACTCGGCAACGAGAACATGGCCGACGGCGACGCAGCATGGTGGGCGCAGTACCGATCCGAGCTGGAAACCGTTGCGCGAGAGGCTGATCAGTGACCCTCCACTGACTGAGGGGCGCGGTTCCGCAGGATTGCGCGTGTAGCCCGAAAGTTGATGCCGCGATTCCCATCGGCCCCTCGGCGCGGTTCTCGAACGGCCTGGAGTTCGGGTTCTCCCGTCCGTGTCATCGGCGGACCCGGTCGCACGTAGACCTTCCGGTCTGCAAGCGTCGCATCGATCCGCCGACGTGGACATGTCAGTTCGACGAGCCTGCGTGTCGGGCGCGATCTGCGCGACGCGCCATTTCTGGGTCGATACCACAAGCCACCGACAGGTTTCGGTTCACGAATCCTTCTGCACAGCAATAGTTTTCGATTCAACAATGGTTGCCACTCGAACGCATGTTCGATACACTTGCACCCATGAACACGGAGACCTGGCAACTGAGCGAAGCGCAACTGCTCGCCGACGCCGTCGCGGTCTCCCACGACATCCAGTTGCTGGAAGCACGCCGGATCGCTCTAATCGCCGAGATCGACACCCGCGTCTCGCGGGAGAAGCTCGGCTTCCCCGGGCCTGCCGGCTGGCTGACCTCCACCACCCTGCTCACCCCGAGCAAAGCGAACAAGATCGTCGCCCTCGCCCGCGGACTGAAGAACTTCCCCGACATCGCCGACGCCGTGAACACCGGCAGTATCTCCATCGACCACGCCGCCCTGATCCTCGACTTCGCCGAAACACCACCGAAAAACCTCCCCCAACAAGGCCAAGACGACGCCAGAGCGGCACTGCTGAAGTCCGCGACCGGGCCCGAAGCCCGCACAGGCCCACTACGCGCAGCGATCACCCGCCTCCACGACACCTTCGGAGGCAAGACACCACCCGCCGAGGACACCGACCGCACACCACATCCGGCACTGGACCGACGGTGGCCCCACAGACATGAACAACCTCGTCCTGCTCTGCGGATTTCATCATCGACTCATCCATCATTCGGA